>DASRZD010000138.1:0-2652 GCA_035686805.1 Armatimonadota bacterium | reverse complement strand
AGCAGCCATGGGATGTCAGAGCGGGCATGGCGAATTTCTTTACAGACCAACCTGTTCGAGAGCGGAATCACGGCATCCACTGGTATAAGTCTTTCGCGGATTTCGTTCAGTCTGTCGGTGTCATCGGTCATGGTATCTCCGGCAAGTTGATTTCAACGATAACGGCCCCCGGAAACTGTGACGCATCTCTTTGCGCTTCTTTCTTGTTCGTGAAGGCAAACCTCTCAAGCCATTCTGTACTCGTAGGGAACCAGACCATATACCTCTTTTCGGCGCGACAAGCTGGTGTCCTGCGTTCACCTGTGTGTGATTTAATCGTTTTCGTCATTGTCGCTTCTCCTTCAGGGCGCGGAGCGGTTTTGGGTATGCGGCAGGAGTCGGAAAGTCAGCGTCCCCAAACACATGTTCATAATAGGTGTCCAGAAATGCCCACAGGGCATCTATACCCGCGTTGACCAGAGCTGCATAGGGTTGCCAAGCGTTTAGGCTACTTCCATCATAGTAGCATGAACCTTCGGTGTATTCGCAATCGTCCGTAACCGGTTCCTGACCATCATATCGTGGGGTCTTGGAGTGATACGCCAAATCTGCAGGCATCGGGTGGGCGTCTATTGTATGCCACTCGTTCGCATCCTTCTGCCGCTGGCGGGATGTGATCGGGGTGCGATTGAGGTGCGTCGGCTTGGCGTAACGGTCAGGCTCGATCCGCTTGTCGATCTCGGCAAGGTCCGTGAAGAACCGAAGCAGAGCCTGGCGAGTTGTGCAGATCTTGCGGCCAACGCGGACGTACTCCAGGAACACGCCCCGAAGGCCTCTGCGGCACCAGCGCCACAGCGTGCAGACGGCCACCTTCTTGCCGTCCACCTTGGGCAGGTGCCCGGTGGCCGCAGTCAGAGTGATCAGTTCCTCGTCGTGACCGATCCGTCTTTCAATCCCGTTCGTTTGTTTCGCTGCATCGCACATTGTGGATGCCAGAGCTGGACAAAGACCAGTGTAGAGCACAAACTGAACCGCGCCATGTTGACCAATAGCAAGGAACCGAATTGTCAGGCCATGCCTTCCATGACTACCGCCTTCACCGGGACGACAAGCTGGGCGATCCCATTTGCACTCGAATTGAATACAATCGTGGCCAGGCGTCCATCGAATGTCGTGTCTAAGTTGTTCGCTCATGTCAGTTCTCCATTAGGGCGCAGATTTCTGAAAGAAGCGTTTCTAGGCTGTCTATTTCGCCATCCTTAAATGGCCCCGGCAGTAGCACTCTTTTGATGTGACCTAGGCGCACGGCTACCCTCTCCTCTATTTCGTCCAGCCCCGCCAGCTTGCCAGCGGCCTCAGCGTCGGCGAGGGCCTGGGCGATGGCCCCCTCTGCCGCCTTTTCATCATTTTGCGTACCGTCGCCCCTGATGCGTAGGTTGGCAAGTTCTCTAGACAATTCATGCGCCGCCTTGCGATGTCTTTCTGCGTGTTCAGTCATGGTGTCTCCTTCAGGGCGAGGATGCCTGCGGACAGTAATTGCAGCGCTTCGCCAAACCCCGCGAGTATTTGCATGTCAACGTCAGCGGCTTTTGTAGACGCCTTTTCCAGTAATATCGGCAAGACCTCATCGACTTTCTGTGCCGCCAGTTCCAGCCCCTCCTGCCGCCCCGCCTGCCGGGCGTTGGCGATATGCGGTGCGGCAAGTGTCACGAGGGTGGCGTATAGTTCCGTGTAAATCTCGTCGTCGTCGATGATGTCCTGGAGGTTGCAAGCCTTTCGACAAGAGATTTCCCATAGAAGAGCGTCAACAATCGGCACCGCATCCGCTGCCTGTCTCTCTGCGTCTGTCGGGGTTGCGTTGTCTTTCATGGCGTCAGTCCTTCCTGTCGAGCCTCAGTCAAAAAACGCCTAGCCATCCCCTTTGCGCCGGCCAGCGTCGGGCATGGCTGTATGCGCACAGAATGGCATCTAGCGCCCGCGCAAACGACGAAATACGCCGCGCTGATATGCCCCCCCGATGAGCGGAATCCGGGTGGAAAATATCCTGATGCCCTGACAAAACCGTCTGCAAAAATGGCCTCAAATTCCCACCACCTATCTTCCGCAGATGGGTGATGCCGCTCGCCGTAAATGCCTTTCCCAATGCCCCATGAATTGCTCCATTCGATTTTATGTCTGCTCATCGCGTCAGTCCTTTCAGTTGCGGCAGCGTTTTGATATACCGCGTGCCTGTCTCGCCCACTGTTAGTTGCTCCCATTCGCCCGGGGGGATCGTCCAGAGCATCGTCACAGGCGAGGCATCCAGACTCCCATACCAGACATCCACCTCGACCTGCCCCGGCGCAGGCTTTGAACGCACTTCCCAGTACAGCAGTTCATAGCCCGGCACGCCGACGCCGCAACCGGCGAGAACTAGGCAAGCCCCAACGATGAGAGCCGTCAGCACGGCCACAACACATGCCCACTCCAACGCCCTTTCAATGTTGCCAGGGGTCATTGCTGGGCCTTTCGGCGGACGATGAGGCGGAAGGCGCGCACCCCTGGCGTTGCACATTCGCAAACGCCGTAGCCTTGGTGGTCGCCGAAAAACCATTCATTGAGCTGGGGCGGCCGATACTCGCCCGTATACTCCCACCCCTCCGGCAGTTCCGGCAGGTCTTTGAGGCTGATGTA
>DASRZD010000137.1:0-4427 GCA_035686805.1 Armatimonadota bacterium | reverse complement strand
TGAGATCATCCTGACCTACACGGATATCGGCGTGTATGCCGATGTCGAATGCAGCGTTCTATTTCGCCGAGAACTGACCGATGAGGAGGTCGAAGAGCTGTTGAACGCCGTGTCCACAATGCTCTCCGGGCGTGGGAACGTGACCGTCTTCACCGCTCAGGAAGTCGCCTGCCAGGCGTTTAGTCTGGTGGAGGAAGACGAGGAGAGCGAATAGAGGTTTTTGGGTTGTAGGGACCCCAAAAACCTAACACCAATAACCGATAACCTACTTCCTAGATACGTATGGGTTGCCTGCGACATAGAACCTCCACGGCCGATCAGCGGCGAGACGGATGCCGATGCGTGTGGCGGTTATGATCTCCGAGGGCTTCCATCCATCATCAACGATCATCAGCTCGCTATTCGTCAGGTCGAGGCCGTTTTGATCACGGTTAATCGCGAATGCCTGACACAGCTTCCCCGGCCCGCTGGCAAGATTAGCTAGGTCGTCAGTGCCCCGATTCGACTCCATCAGTTCGATGCCTTCCAGAGGCTCGGCCGCCCGAATGAGGACCGCCTCCCCCACCCCTTCATGCCCGGTAACGACGTTGAAGCAGAAGTACATCCCATAGGTGAAGTAGACGTAGGCACGGCCGGCTTCGCCAAACATGGCGGCATTCCGCTTGGTCATCCCGCGTGAGGCGTGGCAAGCGGGGTCGTCGCAAGTGTAGGCCTCGGTTTCGACGATCCGACCGGAGATGACACCCTTCTCGATCCGGTGAACCAGCACCTTACCGAGGAGGTTTTTTGCGACCTCGATGGTCGGGGCAGTGTAGAACTCTCGTGGAACTGTCTGCATCACTGTATTATACCAATAGGACCGATAGGACGGATAGGACAGATAGGTTGACACTGACTTCCCAGGCGGTTAATATCTGGATGATGGCTATCGTTGACATAAACGGCCCGATCTACGAGGGCATGTGGACCTACGGCCTGCCTTATGCGCCGTTCCGCATGGAGGAAGTCCCGCCGGTGGATTGGGTCGCCTACCCTACTTACTCCCAAAACATAGCGATGACCGTCCAGACTGGGACTTACCTGGAGACGGGCGCGCATATGTTTCCCGGGATGCGGACCATTGACCAGCTTCGGCCGGAGGAACTCTTCTTGGATGCGCATATCATCTATGCCGGCGAGAAGGAGCCTGGATCGGCGATCGCTCGGGAGGATTTTGGTCAACCGGAGATACCCCCAGGAAGCGCCATACTGGTATGCACGGGCTGGGGCAAGAACTGGGAAAGCCCGTGGTTTCTGGAGGATCCACCGTACTTCACGGCTGAGGCGATGGACCATCTGCTTTCATTCGCGCCGGCGCTGATCGGGGCGGATCTGCCCAAGTGGGACAGCCTTGCGAACCCGCAGGGGTTCTTCGAGCGATTCTTCCGGCAGGACGTTCTCCTCCTCGCGCCGGTGATGAACCTGGAGGCATTCGGGCGAGAGACGGGGAAGTTGATAGTGCTGCCGCTGCCAATTCGGGGAGCATGCGCGAGTCCGGCAAGGGCGATCCTGATGGATCGCGGGTTGTAGGTTGTGGGTTTTAGGTTTTAGGAGGCGGGAGTGGAGAGTGAGAGCAAGAGGGAGCGAGGATGACCAAGGCTGAGATTGTTGAGGGATTGAGAGCGCTGGGGGTGAAGCCCGGTGACATACTCATGGTTCACAGCGCCCTTTCGAGCCTGGGGTGGGTCGAGGGAGGCGCGGACACGGTCATTGATGCCCTGATCGAGGCGGTCGGGCCCGGCGGGACGATCGCCATGCCCACACTCTACCTGCCCTCCATCAGTGGGCTGGAGGTTTTCGACGTCAACGAGTCGCCGTCGCAGATGGGGGAGATTTCCGAGATCTTCCGCAGGCGGCAGGGCGTGGTGAGAAGCGTACACCCCACTCATCCGGTGGCGGCTTATGGATTCCGTGCGGAGGACTTGATTCGCGACCATGCCCTCGCGCCGACTGCCTGCGGGCAGGGGACTCCGTTCAGCAAGCTTGCGGATTGGGGCGGGAAGGTGCTGCTGCTGGGAGTTGACCAGGATCGGAGTACCCTCCTGCACACTGCGGAGGACTATGCGGACTCCCCTTATCTCACCACGAAGACTGCGAGATACCGTGATCCTTTCGATGGCGAGGTCAAGGAGTTGATTCTCGAGAAATTCCCCGGGCCGCACCGGAACTTCATAGGGCTCGATCCGCTGTTTCGGGCGGAGGGAGTCATGACCATCGGCAAGGTCGGGAAGGCCGTCTGCAGGCTGATGTACGCTGCTGCAACCATCAAAGTGGCTGTGAAGGCTTTGCAGGATGATCCGGCGGCAGTGCTCTGTGATAACCCGAATTGCGCCGACTGCGTTCATCAGCGAGGAGCGATCAGGAATAGCGAGCTGGCGGCCGAGGACTTCACGCTGTCGGTAAGGATTGATCAGGACACCGATGTTCCGGCGCTCAGCACTCTTCTTTGGAGATACGGGATTACGAACATCGAGATCGGCGAATCATGGCTCAAGCAGGTGCTGAAGAAGGATTTGGTCGGCGACTTGAAGCAGACCGGCCTGGCGGTGACCGGCATTGACGTGAGCGGATTGAAGAACCTGGATGATGCGCTCAAACTGGCTGCCGAGCTAGAGTGCAATCGGATCATAACCGCTCCATCGGATGATCTCTGCTGCAATACGGGCAAGATCAACGATTTCGGGATGAGCCTTCTGGTGCGGAATCAGGCGGCTTCGTCCGTCGGAACGGCGGAGTCAACTAAGGCGCTCGCCGATCTGGGGCTCGGTCTGGCGTTCGATCCGTCGGAGTTTGCGGCGGCCGGGCAGAATCCGTTCCTGACCGTCTACTATCACGGGATCAAGAAAGGCCTGGTCCAACAGCTCTATGTGAAAGACGGGTTGTTTAGCGGCGAACCGGCCGAGCCGGGCCTGGGCAACGGGGAGGTCAAGGAGTTGATCTCCATTCTGAGGTGCCGGAGTTTCGACGGCCCGATGGTGATCTGGCCCAGGGAGAGCATCGAGTCCTCATGCGAGGCGTTTTGGGGACTCATGCGTGAGATGTGATGGTCAATGGTCGAGGGTCCATGGTCAATGAACAAAAGGCACTGGATGGCGTCAGGGAATAGAGCAATCATTCGAAAGGAGAGGTAGATGGTTACTAGACGAGAGTTCCTCACGCGAGGGATAGGGCTTGCCGCAAGCAGCACATTGCTTGGGCGATTGGGTTTGGCGCTTGCCGAGGATAAGCCGAGGAAGCCGAACATCCTGTTTGTCTTCGCCGATCAGATGCGCAACTGCAATCTGGCCTGCATGGGCAACCCCGACGTCAAGACCCCGAACATGGACAAGCTGGCGAGCCAGGGGATGCTGTTCAGCAATGCGACATCCGGCTTCCCGCTGTGCTCGCCATACAGGGCCATGCTCCTCACCAGCAGATATCCGCTGTCCACAGGCGTCATAACGAATAATATCAAGCTGCCGAGCAGCGAGGTCACCATCGCCAAGGTGCTTAAGGCTCAGGGATACAAGACCGGCTACGTCGGCAAGTGGCATCTCGACGGAAATGGGGCCGCGGACCCGAATGATGGGAGGCAGGGAATCGATTTCTGGCAAAGCGGGGCGGTGAAGGAGCTTCCGAAGACGAAGTCGGATTACAAGCCGGACACTCAGGCTGATGTGGCCATCCAGTTTATGAAAGAGCGCGCGGCAGAGCCATTCTGTCTTTTCCTATCCTGGACGCCCCCTCATCCGCCGTACATCCCTCCGAAGCGATATGAGACCCTCTATGACCCCAAGAAGCTCAAGCTCAGGGAGAACGTCCAGGGCAATCTCAGAGAGGCGAGGGACGAGCTTTCCAAGTCATACGCCATGATCACCGGCCTGGACGACAACATCGGTAAGTTGATGAAGGCGCTGGACGACCTGGGCATCGCGGAGGACACGATCTTCTGCTTCTCCAGCGATCACGGCGACATGCTGTGGAGTCACGGGCGGGAGAACAAGAACCTTCCCTGGGAGGAGAGCATCAATGTCCCGTTCATCATGCGCTATCCGCGGGCGATCAAGGCCGGGCAGAAGAGCGACGTGCTCCTGAACTCGGTCCATGTCGTCCCCACGCTCCTCGGGCTGGCGAACGTCGAGGTCCCGAAGGTCATGGAGGGGGAGGATCTCTCGAAGGTCATCCTCGGGAAGGGCGGTCCCGCAACGGGATCCCGCGAATGGCGGGACAAGGAGCCGGAGTCGGCGTACATCCTGGACGTCATCCCCGGGCCGTCGGGACTTACCAGGGGGGCCAGCACCTGGCGAGGCGTTCGCACGAAGCGGCATACCTACGCGAAAATGGACGGCAAGCCCTGGCTGCTGTTCGACCTCGAAAAAGACCCCTACCAGATGAACAACTTGATTGAT
>DASRZD010000136.1:0-6729 GCA_035686805.1 Armatimonadota bacterium | reverse complement strand
GTGGGCTGGTGGCATGGGTCTACTCGGGTTGCGAGGTCTCGGCCGCGGTCGCGGGCGGGCGGATGGTTCACGTGCGCGAGGAGACGGACTACCCGTTCTCCGGCGGGGTGAAGCTTTCGGTGACATGCGACGGCGACACCGCCTTCCCGCTCTACTTGCGCATCCCGGGGTGGTGCCGGGACTTCCGGGTGGAGGTGAACGGGCAGTCATTGGGCGTCGACACGCAGCCCGGACACTACGTGCGCGTGGAGCGCACTTGGGCGACGGGGGACGTCATAACCATTGCCATGGGAATGTCCCTCGGCCTGACCACGTGGCCGCGAACCGGAAGCGTGACCGTGGATCGCGGACCGCTGAGCTATTCCCTGAAGATTGGCGAACGCTGGCAGCGTTGCGGCGGAACGGATGCCTGGCCGGAGTGGGAGTTGTTTCCCATCACTCCCTGGAACTACGGCCTGCTTCTTGATGCCGGCGATCCATTGGCGGGCTTCCGGATCGTCGAGAAGGGGCCGGTGGCAGATCAGCCGTGGACGTTGGACACTGCGCCGATCGAGATCACCGCACGGGCCAAGCGCATTCCGGCGTGGAAGCTGGTCAACGAAACGGTTGACGTGCTTCGTGACAGCCCCATCCGTTCGGTTCAAGCAGAGGAAACTGTTACGCTTGTCCCGCTCGGGTGCGCTCGCCTGCGAATGAGTTGTCTGCCCGTTATCAGCGATGCCCCGGATGCCAGAGAATGGGAATGACACAACAAGCGGTTGCACGCGACGGCGTACCGCCGCGCGAGAACGGCGGCGTTCGGCAGATAGGAAGAAGACAAATGGAATTGAAGGAACCTCATTTTCGGCCATTTCCGCTTGAAGCAATCAAGCCCCGGGGCTGGTTGGCGGAACAATTGCGAATTCAGGCGGATGGATTGAGTGGACACCTGGATGAATTCTGGCCGGATATCAAGGATAGTGCGTGGATCGGCGGCCAGGCCGAAGGATGGGAAAGGATGCCGTACTGGCTCGACGGCGTCATTCCTCTTGCGTGGCTCATCGACAACCAGCCGCTCAAGCAGAGAATCATCAGGTATCTGGACTACATACTTGAGCATCAACATGAGGATGGCTGGCTCGGCCCTCGTGTCGCGGAGAAGAAAGAGGCGGCAGACCTGTGGTCGCAGGCCCTGGCCCTCAAAATGCTGGTCGTCTATCACGATGCGACGGGTGATGATCGTGTTCCCGCTTGCGTCGGGAAGGCACTGCAGATGCTGGATCGGCATATCGACAAGGAACCCTTGTCCAAGTGGGGCCAATTCCGATGGTTCGAGTTCCTCATTTCGATCTACTGGCTCTACGAGAGGATCGGTGAGTCCTGGTTGCTTGACCTCGCGATCAAGCTCCACGCCCAAGGCTTCCACTGGCAGGACTTCTTCCGGCGCTGGCCGCTGACCGGGCCTACGGAAAAAGGCCGCTGGAACTTCGCCGGCCACGTCGTGAACAACGCCATGGCCCTTAAGGAAGGTGCCTTGTGGTGGAGGATCACCGGTGCGGACACAGACAGAGAATCGCCCTATGCAATGATGGAGGCGCTTGACCGGCACCACGGCATGCCTACGGGGGTCTTCACCGGCGACGAATGCCTTGCGGGGAATAGCGCCATCCAGGGCACGGAGCTGTGCGCGGTCGTCGAATACATGTACTCCCTGGAGCGGTTAGTCGGTGTGCGGGGTGATCCTGTGCTTGCCGACCGGTTGGAGCAGATCGCCTTCAACGCGCTTCCCGCGACATTCTCCCCGGATATGTGGGCGCATCAGTACGATCAGCAGGTGAATCAGATTGAGTGCAGTATCCGTGAGAGTCGCTCATGGAATACCAATGGCCCCGATGCGAACATCTATGGCCTCGAGCCGGCCTATGGATGTTGTACGGCAAACCTGAGTCAGGGGTGGCCCAAATTCGCCGCGCATCTTTGGATGCGCGCACGATCCAACGGGATCGCCGCAGTGGCGTATGCGCCCTCGCGGCTCGACACGGACATCGGCGGCGTCCCGGTCTCCGTGGAATTGGAGACGGACTATCCTTTCCGTCAGGACCTGCAATTTACTGTGGAAGTCGGACAGCCGGTTCGGTTTCCCCTTCTTCTGCGCATTCCTGCTTGGGCGGAAGGAGCCGCAGTCAAGATCGGAGGCAGGACGGAACAGGTCGGGAACCCCGGCTCGTTTCACACCGTCGAACGTACGTGGCAGGGAAAGACGACTTTCCAACTGTCTTTGCCGATGATGCCGCGGGGCATCCCGCGTCCCAATGGCGCTATCTCAATTGTCCGTGGACCACTATTGTATGCCCTTGGAATTGGTGAAGAATGGCGACAGGTCAACAAATACAGCCCGCACCGCGAACCACCGCATGCGGACTGGGAGGTGTTGCCGACGACTCCGTGGAACTACGCGCTTGAACTGGACGACGGCAGTCTGACAGCGGCCATGCGCTTTGAAGAACATAAGGTTGGAACCCCCGTGTTTTCCCCGGCTACACCGCCGGTTACGGCTGCTGTGAGGGGATGGCGTGTGCCGGGCTGGACGGAGCGTAATGGCTCTGCGGAACCAACGCCGCAAAGTCCCGTGAAGCCCGAGGGGCAAGCTGACGATCTGTTGCTTATCCCTTACGGTTGCACAAACCTCCGCATTGCCGAGTTCCCCGTCGTGGAGAATAGGGAAGCTGCCGAACAACCGGATCGAACGCGACTCCGGTAAGGCCGCCGAAGCGGGCGGCCCCACCGGAGCGGTTCATCCGTAACATTGACCAGAGGAGACAAAGACAATGATCGAGCAGTTCGAACCATTTCGACTACGCACCCTGGAGTGTCGCGCGGTTACACAAGAGAACCCGACGGGCGGAAAAGGACTGGGAGGCAAGGATCGCGGCAACGGGAATTGTCGCAAGGGGGCGCCGGCCTTCCGCAACGTTGAGGCCGGAGAAACCAAGACGTTGTGCGACATAGCCGGACCAGGCATGATCCGTCATCTTTGGATGACAGTCGAGGACAGGTCTCCCGAAATGATGCGGAGCTACATCCTGCGTATCTACTGGGACAACAAGGACTACCCGAGTGTAGAGGCGCCGCTGGGTGACTTTTTCGGTGTGGCCCACGGGCGGACAGCGCACTACATGACGCCATATCTTGGCACACCCGAAGGCCGAGGGTTCCAGTGTTACTTCCCGATGCCATTCAGCAAACGCTGCCGGATTACCTTTGAGAACGATTCCCCCAATGTTATGCCATGGTTGTTCTACCAAGTTGACTACACGCTTGGTGACGAGATATCCGAGGACATGGGCCTGTTTCATGCTTACTTCCGCCGCGAGAACCCATGCCCAGAAGATCGTGACTACTGCCTCTTGGACACACGAGGCGCACCCGGCGTGTTTGCCGGAGCAGTTATCGGAGTAAATCCAAAGCTTCCCGGCTGGTGGGGTGAAGGGGAAATGAAGTTCTATATCGACGGCGATGACCGCTACCCTACGATCTGCGGCACGGGGACTGAAGACTACCTGTGTTCGGGCTGGGGCATGAATGCTCATTCAGCAATCTACACTGGCGTCAACTATCTGGCTTCGGACCCGGCAGGACAGCAACAGTTCGTGTCCTTCTATCGGTTTCATGTACTGGATCCCATCCATTTCCAGTCCGATTTGCGAGTGGAGTTGCAGCAACTTGGTGCCGGCGGGGATGAGTTTTGTCGCAAGCACAACCTGAGAGGTCCTTATATCCACCCGGACGTTGATCGCCCGGGAACAAACATGAGTAATTGGCTCTACGACCGGAGCGATGACTACTGTTCCGTCGCTTTCTGGTATCAGAAGTCGATGGAGTTTCCGTTGTCCACCCTGCCGGACAGGAATGCCCGCATCAAGGGAATCAGCATGCAGCCATGGGAGAAGGAATAGTCCGGCCAACCAGCCGTCGGAGGCGACGCTTTACAGCGCGCCTCAACGGCGGCGTTGGCGCAAGGAAAGGATAGACATGAACAACGGCGATGGCTCATCACACGTCCAACCAGGGGAAATGGCCGGTATCCGAGCTTGGATTGACTTGCTCATCCGTGCGAAGGACCGGTCAGCCGACGCACCGATTCAGACGCCGGAGCGCCATTCGGCCGACGTGCCCTTCAGCTTTGCCTGCGGCGTCCGGTCCAGTCGGGAATGGCTGAAGGCGCAGAACGCTAATCTCGATAGTGGCGAATGGTTGGAGGGCAAACGGCTTCACTCCTTGCGCTGGTGCGATCCGGAAACATCTCTTTCGTGCGTCATGGAACTTGTCGAATTCCGCGAGTTCCCGGCCATGGAATGGGTCATACGACTGCGAAACGACGGTGCCGGAGAAACGGCACCCATCGCCCAATTCAAGGCGCTCGATACCTGCTGGACGTGTGCCAAGGACGGCGAGATGCCCGAACTGCGCCGCTCGTATGGCAGCGACGGGCGTTATGACGACTTTCAGTATGTGGTCGATGAACTGCGGCAGTCCCAGTGGGACGCGGGCCGCACCATTCGCATGGACAGCGCCAACAATGCCGCTTTCCGCAAGGTCCGGAACGGTTCCCCAGCGTTCGTGCCGTTCATCGATGGCCGCCCCTCCACAACCTGGTTGCCGTTCTTCAACCTGCGTACTGGAGGTGACGGTATTCTGTGTGCGGTGGGCTGGGGCGGACAGTGGTTTGCGGAGTTCGCGCACGACGGCCGGGGCAAGACCGCCATCTCCGCCGGCATGGAGCATCTGGACCTCAGACTGCGGCCGGGCGAGGAGATCCGTTCGCCACGCATACTGGTGCTGTACTCGCAGGGCACGCCGATCCACGCGCACAACGTTCTGCGGCAATTCATGCTTCAGCACCATAGTCCGCGTATGGCCGGCGTTCTCGCGGAAGTGCCCGTCTGCAACGGATCCTGGGGCGGCACACCGACGGCAGGGCATCTGGAAACCATCCGGACCATCACCCAGCAGAAATTGGCCTACGACTACTACTGGGTGGATGCCGGATGGTACGGCACATCGACCAAACCGTGTCCTAGCGTCTTCGATGGCGAGTGGAGCATCACGGGCGATTGGCGCGTCAACCGGCGCTATCATCCCGATGGCTTGAAGCCCGTCAGTGATGCCGCCCGCCGGGCCGGCATGAAGTTCCTGTTGTGGATAGAGCCGGAACGGGCCACGCATGGCACGCCCGTGACGCTGGAGCATCCGGAATGGTTTCTCCGCAGTTCCAAGGAGGCCCCCAAACCCGGCGAAAACCTGCTGCTCAACCTTGCCCACCCCGGCGCATGGCAGTGGGCCGTGGAAACGGTCTCGTCGTTGATCGCCGAGAACGGCATTGACTGCTATCGGGAGGACTTCAACATCGACCCCAGTCCGTTCTGGGCCACCGCTGATGAGGACGGACGCAAAGGATGGCTGGAGGTCCGGTTTGTGGAAGGGCTGTATGCGTTCTGGGACGAGTTGCGCCGACGCCATCCGGGATTGCTCATAGACAACTGCGCCAGCGGCGGGCGGCGGCTGGAACTGGAGACGGTCAGTCGCAGTGTGGCGTTGTGGCGGACGGACTACAATTGCTTCCCGCATACGCAAGCCGACGCCTCACAGGTCCACACCGCCGGACTGAACCTCTGGCTGCCGCTGAACAGCGTCAGTCCGGCCGCCAAGCCGGGCGACACCTATCAGGCGCGTTCCGCCTATTCGGCCGGCTTGGTCCTGTGCGTCGGAGAGTTTGGCCTGCGGGACAGCAAGCATCCCGATTTCCCGTGGGATTGGTTCAGCAAGCGGATTATCGAGGCGAAGCGGCTGCGTCCCTATTTCTATGGCGATTACTACCCCCTGACACCGTGCGTCAACAATCCGGACGCCTGGATGGCTTACCAGTTGCTCCTGCCCGACAAGCAGGATGGTGCGGTGATGGCGTTCAGACGAGCCGAAAGCGCAATGGCCTCCGCAGCTTTCCAGTTGCACGGACTGGACGTGGCAGGAACATACGCGTTCGAAGATGCCGACAGCGGAGAAATCCGGCACATAACTGGCAATGAATTGATGACGCGGGGATTGGCAATTGCCATTGACACTCCTCGCACCAGTCGCCTGCTATTCTACGGGCTTTGTGAAAAGGCCTCTGCCAACAAGCCCACGGAGGCGACTCGCTGAAGCTCGCGCCTCATGGACACCGTTCGCTGCGAAATGAAGACTGACGGATGAGATGGATCATCATAGCCCTCTGCCTCCCGGCAGCATTGCTCGTAGGAGCCTTCATCGTGATGGTGGTTCGAGATCGACTGGTGCCCGGAACGGGGACGGGAGCACTTCCTGTTGCTCGACCGTCCGCTGAACGATAGGATCAGGCCATGCCCCGACGTGCCCGAACGGCTTGCGGCGGAATCGTCTACCACGTGCTCAATCGCGCGGCGGGACGCATGCGCCTCTTCGCCCGCGACCGCGACTATGAGGCCTTCGAGCGGACGTTGGAGCAGGCCCACCAGCGCCACCCCCTGCCCATTTTGGACTGGTGCCTCATGCCCAACCACTGGCACCTGGTGCTCTGGCCGCGGCGGGATGGAGAGCTGTCGGCCTTCATGTTCTGGCTGACCATGACCCATACCCAGCGGTGGCGGACGGCGCACCATGCCGTGGGCCTGGGGCCGCTGTACCAGGGACGCTTCAAGGCCTTCCCGGTGCAGTCGGATGAGCACCTGCGTA
>DASRZD010000135.1:0-4343 GCA_035686805.1 Armatimonadota bacterium | reverse complement strand
AGCAGCCCATTCCTGATTCGGCCGCCGGGATCAGTGCCCGAGGATGAGTTCGTTGACCAATGCACCCGATGTGGCGCCTGCATGAAGGTCTGCCCCACGAACGGCCTTCAGCCCGCGATCCACGAGGCGGGACTCGAGGGGTTCTGGACGCCCATCCTCGTCCCCAGAATTGGCTGCTGCACCCAGGAATGCAATGCATGCGGGGAAGTCTGCCCGACCGATGCCATCGCCCCGTTCAAGATCGCGGACAAGCCCAGGATCTTCATTGGGACGGCGGTGATTGATAGGAGCCAGTGCATCGCCTGGAATGCGGACAAGAAGTGCCTCGTGTGTGATGAGTATTGCTCCTACAAGGCGATCGTGTGGAAGGTCCAGGATGGCGCGAAGCGCCCGTTCGTTGACGAGAAAGTCTGCACCGGCTGCGGCATTTGTGAGACAGCCTGCCCGATTCAGCCGGTCGCGGCGATAAGGGTGTACTCCCTCGGCGACAAGCGGACCCCGTAGAAGATCCGGGTGCAACTCTCAAAAACTTCAACCTCTTTGCGGCTCGATTTTTCCTAAGAACGGTGCGGAATTCCGTCGAAACCGGTTCATCGGGAACTCCCCGAAGGGTCTAGCGGGGGTTTAGAGCTTCCAGCGGAGGGGAATTCTTATGGCAGAACGTTAATGAAGGAGGTGGACTGCCATGAGAAAACTGCAGAATCCAATGACCGTCAGAGAAGCGGGCCGGAAGGGCGGAGAGCGAACTTCGGAAACCCATGGTCACGATTTCTATCAGCAGATCGGCAAGAAAGGCGGACAGAAGGGCGGTCCCAAGGTCAGAGATCTGATCAATGCAGGCAAGAAGGCTATGAAATAGTGGCCCTTCCATACACGGCCTGCAGGGCCGCACTCGCGTAACAATCCGTTGAGAGGAGGTGACCATCGTGGCCCAGAAAGGCGAGATGACCGTTCGTGAAGCTGGTAAGAAAGGCGGCCAGAAAGGCGGGGAAATGACCGCCAAGAAGCACGGCCACGAGTTCTTTGAGGAGATAGGCCACAAGGGCGGCCAGAAAGTAAAGAAGCTGATCGAGGAAGGGAAGAAAGCCCAGGGCGGGTCGTAATCACACCCGCCGCGAACGATGAGAGGCAGCCCCGAGTGTTCGAGGCTGCCTTTTTTCTGCTATTGCGACCTCACCGTGAAACTGCCTTCCACCACATCGCCGGCCTTCAGCATGAGGTAGAAATCCGGCACTGCCGGGGTGCTGATGTCACGAGGCGGACTGCACTGCTTATTCACCACTAACTGATACCCGTCCTGAGCGATTCCGCCCTTGACCTGATGCCGGTCGCCGGGGTCGAAATCCACCCTCAGGCCGTGACCCGCCTTATCGGTCAGGATCGCCCAGTCGCAATGGTACTTGGTCGAGTTGAAGTCGAACGCATCCGGGCGAGTTATGTTGGTGATATGGACATCGGCGCTGTCCGGGGTAGCAGTCCCCGTCGGCCGGCCGATGTGCGTATCGGGATAATACGAATAAAGCGCCTGCCGATGCCATGAGAAGTGATCGTCTGACTCCGGCATATCGAAGGTCCAGCCCAGCTCCTGGATGTCGGTCTTTTCGCCGGTCCATTCTATGCGGTACTTGAACTCGTTGCCTGCGAATTCCGCATGAACCTTGCCGACGACTTGATCCTTGAGGATGATGTCGGCGTTCATGGATTTCGCGTCCTTCAGCAGATCAGCCGAGCCTTCGGCGTTCTCCAGGTGGGCCGGATAGCGATCAATCACCTTCCAGAAAAGCTTATCGCCCCTGGTGTCGTTGTTCACCAGGTTCAGCGCCGGGAACTCCAGGCCCTCCGGCAGAGTCTTGCTGATCGCCGGTGGATTGACTACCATCAGGGGTGCTTGGCAGGTGATGACATTCCAGCCTTGGGGATGATCGAAGTCAACGCGGAGCACGTCCGGCATCTTGGCCATCCAGTCGCTTGGCAGCTTGATCTCTATCTTGCCGCTGGTCCTCGGGGCGAGCTTCGGATGAACCGTGCCGGAACTGACCGCCTTTCCATCCTTCAACGCCTTCCATCTCACATTCAGCTCGGAGAGGTCGGTGAAGGAGTAACGGTTGGTGATATCCAGCACTGCCGATCCCGGCTTCGAGGCGAGGTCTATGCCGCTATTGAGCTTGATCGGCGAATAGGCCATCTTCACGTGATAGTAGTCCGGCCTTGGATGCCTCCAGCCGTCAACGAGCCCTTTTGTCTTGAGGTACTGGACTCCGGTCGCCGGATCGTAATGATACATCTTGACCGGGGATTTATCGCATACCGCCCGATCCTGCCATTCCCAAAGGAATGAGCCGGGAATGGTGTCGTACTCCCAAACGGCGTCCATGGTTCGCTGGATGACCGCCGCCCAAAGATCCAGGCAGCCGAAATCAGCGCCGAGGCGGACGTCCCAGACGTTCGGATTCTCGGTATAGATCTTCGGCCACATCGCCCTGCGAGCCTTGTCGTTGCCGGCGGCCCTGATCGCCTCGGGAATAGTGTAATGAGAATCGTCGAAGTCCGTGCCGAACTCATCAGCCTTCTTGCATGAAACAAGTCTGGGGCGAGTCGGATCCAGTTGCTTGACCAGGTCGGCCACGAGTTGGAGGTTGTGCCCCGATGGATTCTCATTGCCGACAGCCCATATCACCACGCACGGATGATTCTTGTCGCGGGCGATTGTCTCCCTGGCCCGAGAGAGAAATGCCGGTGCCATCTCAGGATCATTAGTGGGAGTCCAGCAGTACGGCAGCTCATCAACCACGTAGAAGCCCATCTCGTCGCAAAGGTCGTAGAACCCCGAGCCATAGGGATAGTGGGAGGTGCGGACGGCGTTGATATTCGCCGCCTTCATGAGGGTGAGGTCCTTGCGCCAGACCGACTCATCGAGCGCCGTGCCCTTGGAGAGGTAGACGTCATGGCGGCAGATCCCCTCCATCTTGATCGGGACGCCGTTTACCATCATGACGCCGTCTTTGATCGTGACTTCCCGAATGCCGATGCGCTTCTCCAACTTCTCAATCGTCTTGCCGCCGGCATCTTTTAGCTCGACCGTCAGGGGGTAGAGGTTCGGATGCTCGGCACTCCACAGCTTGGGTTTCACGACGGTCTGTGTGATCTCCGCCTTGCCATTGGTGACTGGAATCTCGACCGGCTTCTCCTTGCCGAACTTCACCGAGATCGTCCCTTCGCCCGCCACCTTGACCAGCGTCTTTACCTCGCCCTCAGCGGAGGTCTGGACAGTGATATCCTCGATGTGCGTTTGCGGCACTGAGAAAAGGGTGACGGTGCGATGGATTCCGCCGAGGAAGAAATAGTCGCCCGAATCGAGGTTCGAGGATCGAGTGTTCTTTGTCACCCTGATCGCCAGGAGGTTTTTCTCCCCGAACTTCACCTGCGGAGTCAGGTCCGCCTGCCAGGCAATCCATCCGCCCTCATGGTAATTGGGCCGCCCCCAGGCAGGCTCGGAGACCTCGACGGGTTGGCTGTTCAGCCATATCTCCGCTCCGCACTGGACACCGTCGAAATTGACTCTCACCAGGCGACCCTTCCAATCGGCCGGAATGGTGAACACCTTCCGGTACAAACCCGATGCGTCGTCCGGCTGGTTGTAGGTCGCCGGCGAGTAACCCGCCATCTCCCAGTTGCCGGGAACCGCGAGGTCGTTCCAGATGGCGTCTTCCTTATAGTCCAAGGCGTAGAACGGCTCGAAGGTCTCGGGGGTTCGGACCGGCTGAGCCGTCTTCCAACTCTCGGACGGGTCGGCGGGCGCACTCGGCATCTGACCCAGCTTGAAGCGCCATGTTCCATCAAGCGACCGCACGAAATGCGAATCACTCGGGATGACGGCGGCCATCAACTGCACGCCTGCACACAAAAGCGCCAGGCAAATAATGATTGTTGCTGCTCGATATTTCATACTACCTCCTTATTCTGATCCTATGTAGAAGCTGCCTTCGACGGAGTTGTCTGCCTCCAGCATCAGGTACAAATCCTTCACTGCCGGCGTACTGTAATCACGAGGCGGACTGCATTGCTTGTTGACCACCAACTGGTATCTATCCTCGGTGATCCCGCCCCGGACCTGATGACGGTCGGTGGGATCACAGTCTATCCTCAGCCCACGACCTGCCTTGTCGGTCAGGGTCGCCCAGTCGCAATGATACTTGGTCGAGTTGAAGTCAAAGGCGTCCGGGCGAGTGATGTCGGTGATACGCACGTCGGCGCTGTCCGGCGTAGCAGTTCCTTCCGGCCGGCCGATGTGAGTCTCCGGGTAATACGAGTAGAGTGCCTGCCTATGCCATGAGAAATGATCG
>DASRZD010000134.1:0-2455 GCA_035686805.1 Armatimonadota bacterium | reverse complement strand
CCGAATGTGACGGTCCGCAGGAGGGGCGTCATGGAGAAGTGCACTTTCTGCATCCAGCGAATCCGCGAGGCGGAGCTGACGGCAATTCGAGAGTATCGAGGCCTTCGGGAAGGGGAGATCACGCCGGCGTGCGCGCAGACTTGCCCGACCGGAGTATTCACATTCGGCGATCTCATGGACTCTAATTCGCAAGTTTCTCGAATAATCCGAACCGACCCGAGGGCATACCAGGTTCTTCGTGAGCTGAATACCAAGCCGGCGGTGATCTATCTGAAGCGGATTGTGGAGAGAGTTGAATGACGCGGGAAGCCATGCACCGCATAGATGATCAGGTGCTGGGTTCGCTGGGCAGACCCTCGCGAGGCTATCTGGCGGTCCTGGCGATCTGCGCCGTATTGGTCGTGGCGGGTGCGGTGGCATTCGGAATCCAGTATGCGCTCGGGATGGGAGTCACCGGGCTCTCGATTCCCGTTGGGTGGGCTGTCTACATCACGAACTACGTCTGGTGGATAGGGGTTGCCATGTCGGGGACCTTCATCTCGGCCATGCTCTTCCTGTTCAAGGTGAACTGGCGAAGCAACATCAGCCGAGTAGCGGAGACAATGACGATATTCGCGATTGCCTCCGCGGGGCTATTTCCGCTCATACACCTGGGAAGGGTGTGGGTCTTCTACTGGATACTCCCCTATCCGAATACCGCCGGTTTGTGGCCGAACTTCAAGTCACCGCTTGTGTGGGACGTATTCGCGATAGTCGTGTATCTCGTTCTGAGCCTCCTCATATTCTACCTGGGGCTACTCCCGGATCTCGCGACCGCGAGGGATCGGACTCAGCCGTCATGGCGCAGGACCATGTATGCTTATCTAGCGTTGGGCTGGACAGGGAAGTATGACCAGTGGCGGCACTGGACGCGAGGCTATCTGCTGATAGCCGCCATGGCCATGCCGCTGGCGATGTCCGTCCACAGCATCGTTTCCTGGGACTTTGCGATGGGGTTGCTGCCGGGTTGGCATGAAACCATATTCGCACCCTACTTCGTGGCGGGCGCAGTCCTCTCCGGCTTTGCGCTCATCATCCTGCTGCTCGTACCTCTCAGGAAGGCACTGCACCTGGAAAACATATTCACGGTCTACCACTTCGAGCAGTTGGCAAAGCTCATGATCCTGATGGCGCTGATACTCGGGTACTGCTATGGGGTCATGTCATTCATGTCCTGGTACAGCGGAGACAGGTTCAGCAGGCAGTTCGAGTTCCACAGGGATTTCCACTCAAGGTACAGTCCCTTGTTCTGGGCGATGATATTGGCCAACTTCCTACTTCCTCTGACCTTCTTCTCCAAGAGACTCAGGACCAACCTCGCCTATGTTTACGTAATCGCGCTCGTGGTGGAGGTTGGACTGTGGATAGAGCGGTTTGTCATTATCGTTCCGTCGCTGGCATACGGTTTTCTGCCTTCGTCCTGGGGCGTGTATGCGCCCAGACTGCCGGAGATCGCGCTTACGGGGCTTTCATTTGGTCTCTTTCTCGGCCTGTTTCTGGTCTTCGTCGCGCTATTCCCATCGGTCGCAATGTATGAGCTAAAGGAGCAGGCCATCGCTCGAACGGAGGGCTCGTGATGCTCACTCTCCGGGCGATATACGATGACATGGAAAAGCTGGCAGCGGGCCTCAAAGCGCTCAAGGACTCAGGCATGTGGGAGTACGAAGCTTACGGCCCAACGAGTCTTGAGAACCTCCAGGATTTCATGAAGGGCAAGGGGAGTAAGGTGCGTATCCTCACCTATGTCGGCGGAATCGCCGGGCTGGTTTTCTTTTGGTATATGTGCATAGCAAGCTCTCTGGTATTCAAGCTGGTCACCGGGGGGAAGCCGGCGATATCGAACGTTTCTTTCATTGTCGTGGGCTACCAGGGCGCGATCTTTGTGGCCTCGATCGCGGCATTCCTCGGAGTGCTGGTCTTTGCCCGCCTCCGACGAAAGAAGACCCCGGCCGAGTATGACAGCAGGTTTAGCGGCACCGACTTCGGCATCGTGGTCCATATCAGGCCGGAGGACAGGAATCGAACAACGGACATTCTGAGAGCATCCGGAGCGGTGGAGATCAATGAGTTGGCTTAGGATCGCAAGCTGGGGCGGAATACTCGTCGGAATTGCAGGTCTGGTGATCGGATTCATTGCCAGCCCAGGGGATACCTGGCTCTGGCTGCTGGTCGGCTTCGTCTACTTCCTTGGGATTACCGGTGGAATGCTCGTGTGGGCGGCGGCGTTTCGAGTAGCGCAAGCCACCTGGACGTCCAGGATCAATCGGATTGGTCAGTCGGCGATTGCTTTCACCCCGATACTCTTTCTGGTGATGGTCTTCTTGCTCGTGGGCGTCAGGGGTTGGGCGCCGTGGGTAGAGCACCCGGTGCCGGTCAAGGCGGCCTGGCTCAACATTCCTTTCATGGTTATTCGTGA
>DASRZD010000133.1:0-4845 GCA_035686805.1 Armatimonadota bacterium | reverse complement strand
GATGTCGCGCATCGGAAACTGCCGACGACTTCTTTCCCGAAATCGAGTATGACATCGGCCTGCTTCCCGGGAGGGGGGTCTATGTGCGCCGATATTCCATCCTGTTTCAGCATCTCTTCCTTGGAGGTCAGCGCTCCGCTGGCCGCCCTGATCTCCACTATGCTCTTGGGCAGCACGAGCTTGCTTACCAGGTCAATCCTCAATGCATCCGCAGTCTGCGAAAGCTTCGATGGCAGGGACGGATAGGCCCACGGCTCAACCGGCGGCTGCCCCAGATTGACCGCCTGTTTCCCGAATGGCAGGGTGGGGGAAGGCCAGCCGTCCGGCTTCTGCACCGACGCTGACCAGTATTCGTCCGTAATCACGTTCAGGATTTCCCCATTCGGCAGGCTGACATTCAGCTTACCGATGAATCCGCCCGGCCCGCCGGAGTTGTTCGCCTCCACGGCGATTACGTTGGCGCCTTTCTTCAGCAGCTTGCGAACGTCATGCTGATCCAGCCGATGCCACCAGTCGGTGGCATTCCCGGGACCCGGGCTTCGACCGGCGAGTCGGCCATTGACATAGAGTACGTATTCATTGTCCGCGGTGCAGAGACAGGTTGCTTCCGTGGGGGCGATCGGAAGGGTGAAAGTCTTGGCCAGATACACTAGTCCGGCGGATCCCTTGGTATCCGGATGCCATATCCAGCCCGCGTTGCCGGTCGCCGACGGGGTCGAATCCTGAGCAAAGCAGGTAAGCGACAGCAGGCAAGCAGACAGGCACAGTACCGCCGTACGTATTCTCGAATCGTGGTTGGCTATGAAGAGCCGCATGGTGGCATCTCAACCGCACTAAGTAATGCCGCCAGTATACCAAAGCGGATTACCCAGGTCAAACTGACGGATTTCGTTGCATAATCATTGCGAATTCCGGGTATAACAAAATGACCACAGAAGAATTCCCCTTGCAGCACATCCAAGAGAGTGATAGAATGTAAAAGCATTGTGCCTACTTCCGTTCCACCGTTGTTCTTGCTGCTTACACTTTGATGAATTGTGAGAATCGGACTTCTGACGCGCATTGCGAAAGGAGCATCACAGCAGATGAGGATGACCAGGGATTCATACGCGAGGGAAGTGTGGAAGGTCATCGAGGCTCTTAGCGAAGGCGAGGAGCACATTTCGTGCCCCCATGAGAATTGCGAGAAAGAGTTGAATGTTCTCGCAGCCAGCCTGAGGGCCGGCACGGCAGTCATATGCCCCGACCACGGTGTGATCTTTCGGGAATAGGGGGTAGGGGCGGGGTTTCCCCGCCCAGGGCAAGGTTACCTTGCCCCTACCAAAATCCTTAGCCGCCGACGGCCTCTCGGAGCTTGCGCCCGGGCCGGAAGATGCATACCGTGCTGGCCGGAATGGTGATCTGCTCGCCGGTTCGGGGATTTCGACCCATTCTTTCACCCCGCGCGCGAACGTCGAACGTACCGAATCCCACCAGCGAGACCTCTTCCTTCCTGTTAAGTGTGTCCTGGATGGTTTCCAGCACAGCATCCACAGTGACTGCGGCGTCCTTCTTCTTCATTCCTGTTTTTGCTGCCACCTGGTCAACGAGTTCGGGCTTAGTCATGTCGGTCACCTCCACCCGCCTTTTTACCCAGATTTTTCAAGGTATATCTAATCTGCCCCCAGAAATGCTGATCATTTCGGCGGTCAGGCAGGAAAAGCTGCAATCTGGGAAAAACTGTATTGCCGTGAGCTTCTCATTCACCACTGCGAGAAAGATCATATTCGGCTCAGGCTGCCTGCGGGATATCGGCAAGGAAGCCGCCGCTCTCGGCTCGCGACCACTTCTCGTCACCGGAAGGAGTTTCCTCCACAAGACCGGTCGCATGGATGAGATTATTGGATACCTCCGGGAACATGGGCTGCAGGTCGTCATCTTCGATCAGGCCCCTCCCGAGCCTCATCTGGATGCCGTCGAGGAGGGCATGGCCGAGTGCCGAGCCCACGATTGCGACCTGGTGATCGGCATCGGCGGCGGAAGCGCCATGGATGTGGGAAAGGCGATCGCGTCGCTGGTTCGCGCTCCCAGGCCCATCCGCGAGTACTTCCATGGCCGCGAGGTGGAGAAGAAGGGATTGCCATTCGTTGCAGTTCCCACGACCGCGGGCAGCGGGGCAGAAGCCACGGCTAATGCCGTTCTGACCGATGCCGAGCATCAGGTGAAAGGGAGCATCCGAAGCCCTCACATGCTCGCCGATGTCGCCCTTGTCGATCCCGATCTGACCCTGAGCCTCCCCCCCGAGGTCACTGCCTATTCCGGTATGGATGCTCTCTGCCAGGCGATCGAGTCGTACGTCTCTCGCACCTCCACGCCCCTGACCGATGCCCTCTCAGGCGATGCTGCGGTCCGGCTGATCCGCAACCTGCCCGTCGCCTACGAGAAGGGCGACGATCTCAGCGCCAGGACCGAGGTCGCGCTCGGAAGCCTCATGGGGGCGATTGCTTTCTCGAATAGCAGGCTGGGACTGGTCCACGGCATGGCGCATCCGGTGGGGATCGCGACAGGATTGCCCCATGGACTGATCTGCGGACTCCTTTTGCCGCCGGTCATTCGGTTCAACATGCAGGTCTCCGATGCCAAATACTCGGTGCTGGCGAGGAACGCAGGCCTTGGCAGTGCCGTCACGCTGATTGCCGAGGTCGAGCGTTTGAATGAGTTGATGGGCCTGAATGACCGCCGCCCGGAGATTCGAACGAGCGAGGACCTCAGGCACGAGGTCGCGACAAAGAGCCTTACCGCGGGCTCATCAACGTTCAACCCCCGCCCCGCGAGCGTCGAAGACATCGAGGGCATACTCGCATCCCTATGAGCCCTTGACCCGCGCCGTTCAAGGTGCTACAATTCCCTTACGGATTACTCATTACTCGTTAGGTTTGCCAATGAACCCAGAGCTTCTAACCTGCCGAAGATTGACCGCCGGGCTGCTTTATCCGCCGCTCGCAATTCAGTCGGTTGACCTGAATCGGCTGTACGCCATGATCACGGAGAGATACCCGTATCAGAGCCTCCAGCATCTCCCGGACGGCATCCGCATGGCGAATCCGGACAGCGATTGCTTCGTCCAGCAGACCCGCATCCAGATTAATGAGAATGTGATGTATTTCCAGGCCAGCAAAGAGAAGTGCATGGACATCTTCCGCATGGTCACCGAGAGACTCGGGCTTCAGCAGTTCCTGACGTTCGGAATCAAGCTGACTGCTTTCCTGCCGATGTCCAAGCCGAATGACGCGTCCGAGTTCCTGGAATCAACCGCCCTGGCCGTCAAACCCGATCAATGGGAGCTTCTGGGACCTGGGCGCAAGGGGGCGGGCATAAGGATTGTCCTCCACCAGAATGGGGTTCACGAGCTGAAGATCGAGCCCTTCTTCAACGACCCCACCCAGCTCTACGTCGAGCTCGATGTCCAGCACCCCGAGCCCTTCTCCGGCCTCGACCCGATCGAGCCCTGGATGGACTCCGCCTACGACTTCCTCTTCACAAATGTGAAGTCGTTCCTTGGTTCTCTTAGGTAGCTTTTCTCCGTGTCCTCCCTGCCTTTGTGGTGAAATCTCCTACTTGAAGCTAGGCAGGATGATCCCACGCATGATGATGTTCTGGGCGAAGATGAAGATTACTAGCGTGGGAAGCGCAGTGAGGCTCAGAGCGGCCATTGTGATGTATTTCGGCGCGAGGATCTGAAGCTCGTACAGCCAGACCATCATCGTCCACATCTTGGGATTCTGGCAGACCAGGAAAGCGAACATGAATGCGCCATAGGCCGCCGTGAACGCCTGAAGCGCGATGACTGCGAAGATCGGCTTCGAGAGCGGGATCGTTATCTGCCAGAACATCCTCGGCTCGGAAGCGCCGTCAATGATCCCCGCCTCGTAAAGCTCCTTCGGCAGGCTGTCGAAGAACCCCTTGAGCAGGAAAATGGCGAAACCACTTGCCATGCCGGGAAGTATCAGCGCCCAATAAGTGTTCAGCAGGTGGAGCTTCTTCAGCAGCAGGAAGTTCGGGATGGCGGTGACCTCGGCCGGGAACGCCATCGTCGCCAGGAGGAACAGCAGCACCTTGTAGGCATAGTGGAGGTTGTACCTGGAGAGGGCATAGGCGCATGACGGGTTGACGATCAAGTGGGTCAGGATGACTGCCAGGCAGAAGATTGCGGTATTAAGGACTGCCCGGCCATGAAGCAGCATGTAACTGATGACGGTTCGGTAGTTCCTGGTAAGGAAATCGTGCCGGATGGCCTTGTAGTTGTCCCGAACAAAGGACCAGTCCGCAAGCTGATAGGGCGCGCCAAGCTCGATGATGCCGGTCATGTGCATTCCGTAAGCCTTGTTGACCGCATCCAGGCTGCCGTACTTCTTCAGGATACGCTGGCGGAAGAGAGTCTCCGCATTCACGGCTCTGATGGCGGTGACGGGAACGTAGTACGTGATGAAATCCATCCAGTCGGTAAGGGGAGTTCCCTCCTCGGGCATCGCCTTGGGGAGACCGATATCGGCGAAGGACTTGTACGAGGTCTTGTAGATCCGGTTGACTTCCCCGATGTTCCCGAGATACCGCTTAGACATGAATTGCCGGTAGATCGGGGCAGCCTCATCCGAGACCTTCATGAACCGGAAGGGCAGGATGGTTCGCGCGAATTCCTCCCAGTCGGAGCGTTCCTTCGGATTAGCCGGCAGAGCAGGGGCTAGGTGGATATCGGCGAACGCCTTGTATCTCGTGCCCCAGGCGGCATTCAGTTTCCTGATGTCGGCGTCGTACTTATCCTCCGTCAGGAATGTTACGAAAAGCGAATCACAGCCCACGGTCCTG
>DASRZD010000132.1:0-3015 GCA_035686805.1 Armatimonadota bacterium | reverse complement strand
ACTTGTTGCCCTTTCGTTTCATCGCTTGCCCAGCCCACGAGATAGTACTTTTCCGGCACTCCCTTGAAGCCGACCTGCGGTTTGTCATACAGGTGGATGACGGCTTTCTTCAAATCGTCCTTCGGGCTGGTATCGTATGGATCCATTATCTGCCGGTACCGGCACAGGAACTCCACTTGATCATATTGGGCCTTCGACAGCGCGCTGATTGGAATGCCATCTTGCTGATTCATGGCAAGCTGATTCGGCGTCAGCGAACCGGCCAATTGCACGGCGACCGACTGCATCTTGACATGAAGGAACAGCTCAGGAACCTGAGGATCCACCTCATCTGTCTTGCCGGCAAACAGCGGTTTCAGCCTGTCATCCACCAGGGCGGCCATTGCTCCATACCGATCACAGCCGATGCCAAACGTGTGTGCCAGCAGTCGTCCTCCCTCGGTCAGAGGGGTGAGATTGTCATAAGACTTGGTGAGGCTGTCACTCGGCTTCATTGCGATGGTTCCGATGGCCGCCTGCTCCCACATCCCCTGCATGCACTCCTCCAGAGTGCAATCCTTGTAGCTGACGTCGTACAGGGCTTTGGCATCAGGGTGGCGAAGAATAGTGAAGTGCTTGCCCTCGGGCAAGGGTTCCTCAGCATGCGCCCAGATTGCCAAGATGAATACTAGAAATAAAAGCTTGAATGACGTTCGAGCCATCGCGTCTACCTCCTATCTGAGTAGTGCCGCCGTCTCCCGGGCGGCGAATGCAACGAACTCCGCACACAGGTTTATCAGATTCTCCCGCTTGAAGCGCTCGTTCCCTTCGGGCGTCTGGAAATCGCAGCCGATCAGGTCGCGGCATACAACGGTGCCATACTTGTCCTTAAAGGCTTGCAGAAGTGACTCAGCTTTGGCATAGGTATTAGCCTTTGCCGCGGAATCGGAGACATCTTCCCGGCCGTACTTCAGACCCAGAGCCATCGTTGCCCCGACCAGCGCCCCACAAGTCTCCCCATGGCGACCCATGCCTGCGCCGAAGCCGGTTGCGATCCGAGGGATGCACCGTTCTTCAATCCCCAGAGCCTCAACGAGGCTCTTCAAGACCGACTCCGCTCAATTGAAGCCGCTGTCGAAATACCCGACTGCCGTTTCCTCTACGCCCATTTGGCCCTCACTTTCCCAGCAATCGTGCGCATCTCTTGTCCTCCCGGCCGGAATCTCAACCACGGAGGCACGAAGGGCACGGAGTCGCAGGGGAAGATAGTTCTGGTCTTGGTGCTCTTCCCTTTTCCTGGTAGAGAGGACACAGTACAAGGGTTTTGTCTTCGGATCCCGTGAGAGCACGGAAGGGGAAGACGGAGACATCGAATGCCCGAGAACAATCCTCGTCTCTCTCCGTGATCTCGTAGCACATGAATTCAGAACCCCGCTACCCCGTTCTGTCTACCCAACCAGGGTAGACTGCCCAGACCTTCCCTGATAAAGCATTTCCCTTCCCTCTCCGTGCCCTCCGTGTCTCCGTGTTTCAACTCTGCGTCTTGAACGTCGGACTTATCCGTATATCCCTCTCACTTTCCCAGCAATCTTGCAGCATCTCCTGGCAAGGTCCGAGATACTCTGCTCCTCCTGGCCCTTGAGGTAGGTTGTGAGTCTGTCCCCGAACGGCCCGACCCACTTCTCGGGGAGTTTCTTCGCGCCAAGGATGGCCCCCATAATCGAACCTGCTGTCGCGCCGGTGCAATCGGTGTCCACCCCGCCCATAACCGTGAATGTAATCGTTTTCTCGAAATCCCCTTTGCCATAGTAGAGCCCGGCAACGGTCAACGCGGCATTGTTCAATGTATGAGCGCCGGACATCCCTGCGTACTTCTTGGCGATCCGATCGTGAGTTGCTCCCCAATCGGCATCCTTCCTGCACCAGCGAAGGGTCTCCTTCACGGTCTCGGCAAGCCGGCACTTCGCCGGAATCTCGGTCAGTCCAGTTTGCAGACAGGAAATGGGATCGTCCAGCACAAATGCCGATGCAATCGCCGCCGAGAAGAACATCTCGCCGTAAGTTCCATTCATCACGTGGCTGACGCTCGCATCCCGATAGGCGAAATCGGCCGCGACTTCCGGCAGGCCGGGAGCGGCGTAGCCCCACGGATCCGAGCGGATGTCCGCGCCAATCCACTCCATGAATGGATTGTTTTTCAGAGCAGTCTTGGGCGGCTTGAGGCCCTTCTTGAGGTTCTCGAGGGCCACGTGCTCTGCGGTGCAGGCCATCGGCAGATACTTCAGCCACAGGCGACCGACGTCCTCGCACGTGAAGTCAATGCCTGCTTCCTCTAGGATCAGCAGGCCGAGGACCGTGTATGCGAGATCATCGTCCGAGCCGATGCGATCAATCTTCCCTTTCAGGAAGCACTCGATCGGGTCTCGGTAGTGCTTCCCTCGTCGAGGGACTTCCTTCCAATACTCCGAGATCGGATACGGCTGACCCAGGATTCCCGCCCACTCCTTTATCTTCGCCCGACTCCAGCCCTCGACCGGTATCCCGAGGACGCACCCCGCTCCCCTGCCCAACCATGCACCGAGCATCTTGTCATAGAGCCGGTCATCCGTGAGAGTGTATGGCAGAGCACGGGGCCCTTTCGGCCTGGCAGCCTTGATCTTGTCCAGGGGAATCGGCTCGTAATACTTATCCGTAAACGGCGGCTTCATGCCTTCGATCTCCTTGGCAAGCTCCTTCAGCACGAAACCTGCCTGTATCTCAAAGTCTGAGACATCCGCCCCCTGCTCCTTACGCAAGTCCATCCAGTTCTTGAAATTGCTATAGCGCTGGTCGAGTTTTGGGAAGTATGACATTGATATCGCTCCTCTCAGGCTCTAGTTTCGAGCAAACTCGGCTTTTTGTCAAGGCTGCGCATGAAGGAATAGCCTCGTGCGAGCAAGAAGTCTATTAACAGCCTGGCAAGATGCCAGGGCATTCAATGGCGGCAGGAGAGTAAATGGCGGGCAAGGATCTTTCCCTCGGCATAGATGTGGGCTC
>DASRZD010000131.1:0-5778 GCA_035686805.1 Armatimonadota bacterium | reverse complement strand
CATGACTTCCTGGCTAAGGGCCTCGAGGCAGGGGAATACACTGCCGCCACGTACCTCGTTGCGAGGCACGGGAAGGTCGGGGCATCGGGCGCGATGGGACGCTTGGGCCTCGAGGAAGATAGCCCTCCCGCACAGATTGATACCATATTCGACATGGCTTCGGTCACTAAGCCGGTCGCCACCGCAACGTCCCTCATGATCCTCGTCGAGCGAGGCGCGCTCCACCTCAATCAGCCGGTCACGGCGTTCTTCCCCGACCGCAGCCTGCCTCATCTTGCGGGCATCACGGTGAAGCAGCTTGCCACCCATACCTCTGGGCTTCCGGCATGGTGCGATCTCTTCTCCGACGACGGCACTCGGAGCAAGGCGATTGAAAACCTATTTCATATCCCGCTCGAGAACCAGCCGGGGACGAGGCATGTCTATAGCTGCATGAGTTACATCATGCTGGGGCTGGTGATCGAGCAGGTGGCAGGGATGCCGCTCAGCCAATTTGCGAAGGAGAATGTGTTCGGACCTCTTGGCATGACGGATTCCGGTCACAATCCACCTGAGGATAAGCTGGGTCGGATCGCGTTGACCGCCAATAGCCGTGCGCGAGAAAGCAATCTCCCGGGCGATGTTCACGATGAGAATGCCCATTCCATGGAGGGCAATGCCGGCAACGCCGGACTCTTCTCGACCGCCCCTGATATCGCGATCTATGCCCAGATGATGATGAACGGCGGCGAGTTCGATGGGGTGCGGATACTAAGCCCATTGAGCGTGAAAAAGATGCTCACGAACCGGATTGACCCATCCATCGGCGGGCAGTCCATCGGCTTCTTCACCGAACCGAATGGGATGCTCCCTTGCGGCGACCTCTTCTCCGAGCGCTCGGCCGGGCACACGGGGTTCACTGGGACTTCGCTGCTCATAGACCCGGAATACGATATGTTCGTAATTCTGCTCACCAACCGCGTCCTGAAGAACCGCGAGGGCGCAGACTTCATCAAGCGCAGGAAGATCTTCCACAATATCGCTGCGTCAGCGGTTCGGTAGCGCCTCCAGTTTCTCCGCTGTCCAGGCGCTACCCTCGTTCAGCCGGCCCTCCGCGATGGCCTTCCTTATGTGGGTCGCGGCCGACGGATCACCGATCTCCGCAAGGGCCTCGGCGGCGATCCTCTGCAAGTAATGCTGGTGCGGGCACTCGAGGGCATGGACAAGCCCAGGCACGGCTTTCTGTGGATCCAGGTGCATCAAAGCCCGCGCAGCGCCACCGATCACCTGCCATATATCGTCCCTCGTATGTGCGACCAGACGGTCTATGGCGTCGGGGTTCGGGTGTTCGGCAAGGATCCATGTTGCCCTCATGCGGTTCAACGACCACTCGTCATCGAGCAGCTCGATGGCCCGGCGAGTAAGAATGTCTATCTCCCCCAGCCACTCCAGAACGTGTGTCGCGGCGTTCGACACCCTGGGATCTCTATCTGCAATCTGCTTCGCGAGTGCTGGAGCTAAGTCATGCAGCCTGAGATCATATATGGCATGAACCGCAGCCCTTCGCACTAAGGGATCGGTGTCTTCGAGTGACTTTGCCAGCACGGGGGAAGCGCATGGAAACCTCGCGGTAGCCAACGCTTCCACAGCCGCCTTGCGGACTACTGCGTCCTCATCAGACAGAAGAGTGACCGCCTTCTCCACGTATTCCATTAGGCCAAGACCCCCGATTATCGAGACTGCTGCCGCTCTCATGGCAGGCGACTCGTCGCCGAGGTACTCGGCGACCGCCTTAGAAAAGGCATCCTTCCTCTGCTCCAGCCATGGGGCTCTTGGGACTGATGGCTGGAACTGCTTGCCCACAAGCCGCTCTGCCATCCGGGCATGGACTGCGTTTGCCGCCCATTGCAGAGTATAGCCGAGGATGCCTGCCTTGCTCCCGGCCAGGATTGAGATGCGAACGACAGGAGGGAGTACGTCGGCATGCTTGGCCAGCACAGGCTTAGGCGGTTTGCCTGATTCCAATGCTTCCGCCAGCGCTCGCGATGCTCTCTTTAGTCCATCGTCCCGAAGGACCTCAAATGCACTTTCCAGTGACAGCTTGATCGGTGCTCCGGCGGCGATCACTGCGCCGGAAGTTCGGCACCAGAATGCCAGCTCCAGTTCCCGCTGGCTGCATTCAACTTCTATCCAGTCTGCCAGGAACTCGAGCGTCCAATCCAATATGCCGCCGACCTCTCCTGCCCTCACCATGCCAACGGATTGAGGCACGCAGAGCGCCGGCAATAGCTTCATCACATCTGACATGCGTGCTCCGCTTGGGAGAGCCTCCTTGATCTTCAGAGAAGCCTCCCTGATGCCCTCGGAGAAATCCCCATGCCCCAGGTCATCCAGGGCCTGCAAAATAGGAATTCCATTCACAAGCAAATCGGCGAATTCCCGGTACCAACGTGCAAGCTCCAGCTTCTGCTGGAGGCTCTTGTTGAACTCATCTCCCGGTGCTGACTTCCTAACCATGTCAATCATCTCCTTTTGGAGGCGGACTCTGGCACCCCGAATCCTCGATTTCACCGCCGGCAATGATATGCCCAGGAATTCGGCGATCTCCTTCTGATTCATCTCTTCGACGAAGTAGAGTAGGGCGGCGCTCCGAGTCCCTTCCGGCAGGTCGTCCAGGATGGGCAGGACATCGGACTCAGGCTCTTCCCAAACCGCTCGCTGGAGATATTCCTCCGGCAGTGCTATTTCCCGATATCGGCGTAAGTGCATCAGGCAAAGATTTCGCGTGATCATCATCAGCCAGGAACCGAATTTGCCAGGCGATCTCAGTGTTCGGAGAGACAGGTAGGCTTGAACGAACGCATCCTGAGCAATATCCATCGCCGAGTCTCGGCACCCCAATATGCTCAGCGCCAGGTAATAGACCCGCGACCTGTACCTGGACACCAGCGCATCGAATGCTTGTGGGTCGCCGGACTGAGCCCCGGCCACAAGTTGTTCGTCCGTGGATGCCAAGAGAAGCTCCTGTAATGTAGATGCTCGAACGGGTCAAAAGGATTGGTGGAATGCCGCCAGCCTCTCCCAGAAATCGGGAAATGATTTTGCCACGCAGGTTTCGTTTTCGATGATCTGGTTTCCGACTGCAAGGCCGGCTATCGCAAACGCCATAGCGATTCGATGGTCGTTATGAGGGTCAATCCGCGAGCCATGAAGCGTGCGCCCGCCTTCGATGGTGATGGAGTCCTCATCGCACGAGGCACGAACGCCCATCTTCTGTAGTTCCGAAACGGTGACCGCGATCCGGTCGCATTCCTTGTGCCGTAGATGACCGATGTTCGTCAGCCGAGTTGTCCCTTGAGCAAAGGCGGCGGTGACCGCCAGGGGAGGGACGAGGTCAGGAGTGTCGGCCATGTCTGCGTCTATTCCCGTCAATCGCTGAGCCTTCACTTCGATGCCATCCTGGAGTGGCACAACATAGCAGCCCATGTCCTCGAGCAATGACAGGAATCGCCTGTCACCCTGGTGTGAGCGTGGATTCAGCCCTGTGACAGTGACCCTCACGTGGCAGATCGCCGCCGCCTCGAAGAAGAAAGAAGCGCTGCTGTAGTCACCCTCGATCTCCAAGTCACGCGCTTTGTAAGTATGTAGGGAGACGGATAACTCATGGAAATCCTGGTTCTTCGCCCGAACCCCGAACTCGGCCATCATTGCCAGGGTGATGGCGAGGTAGGGCTTCTCCGACATGGGCCCGATACACTTGAGAGTGATCGGCGAGTCAGCATACGGGGCAGCCGCCATGATTGCGCTGAAGTACTGGGAGGTGGTTTCACCCCTCATCTCGGCGGTTCCGCCGGGAATGCCGCCGCCATGGACTCGTATCGGCGGAAAGCCATCCTTCCCAAGATAATCAATCCTGCATCCGAGCTGCCGTAGACCCTCGACTATCTCTGAGATCGGGCGCTCAGTGATTCGGGCTGCGCCGGTAATAACGACAGGCTTGGGTGAGAGGCAGGCCAGGGCAGTGAAAAAGTTCATCGTCACGCCCGACTCGCCGACGAACAATTCCTGGGCGACAGGGCTGAATCTGCCGGCCAAGCCTTCGACGACCAGCGACCCCTCATGCTCCTGAATGCCGACCCCAAGACCTCGCAGGCACTCGATGGCCCTTTGCTGGTCCTCGCCCAGGAGGGGATTGCGAACGGTACTCACCCCATCCGCCAGCGCAGACAGGAACAGCGCCCGCAGAGTGTGAGCCTTCGACGGCGGAGCAGTGACGGTCACTTCCGTCCCGGTTGTCTTGCGAACGATTTTCATTATTCCAACGAAGCAAACGCCTCCGGCACATTCGCCGAAGGCGTTACGCATTACGCATTACGAATCACGTCTCACATTATCTGCATCGGCATGACGACGTAGAGGTAGTCCTCGCGCCCGACGGGCTTGAGAACGCCCGAGTTCAGGGCGCCCTGCAGTTCCATGAATACGCCTTCCGACCCTACGACGCCAAGGAACTCAATGAGGTACTTCGCGTTGAACGCGATCTCGACATCCTCGCCCTCTTTCACGACCTCCAACTCCTCATACGCCTTGCCGACTTCGCCGCTCTCGGCAGTGATGATCAGCGCGTCACCCTTTGTGGCGAACACCACCCGGTTCGCGTTCTCCCTTGCCACGATGGAAGCCCTTCGCACGCGGGAAAGGAACTCCTCGGTCGGTATGGTGAGCTTCTTCTCGCACTCACCGGGAATCGCCCGCTCGTAGTTGGGGAACTGCCCCTCTATCAGCCGCGAGACGACGGTGATCCCGTTCACCACGAACTTGATCTGCGTGTCGGCGATTGAGATGGCGACCGGGCTGTCCTCGTCCTCCAGCAAGCGACTTACTTCGTCGAACGCCCTCCTGGGCACAATGCAAGTCGCTTCTCCGCTGGCATTGCCCACGGTGGCAGTCCGAAGCGCCAGCCGATGGGTGTCCGTGCCGACGAACTTGACCTCATTGCCGGTCAGCATGACCAGGATGCCGGTCATGATGGCCCTCGACTCATCCGGCGAGACTGCGAATATGGTGTGCTTGATCATCTCCCCGAGGGCCGCCTGGGTGATCTCGAAGTGATGGCTGTCCGGTATGTCGGGGAGCTGGCGGAACTCCTCAGGCGGGAGGCCGAGGAGGGTATAATCCGATTTCTCGCACTTCATGTTGACGGCGTTCTGCTCGTCAACCGAAATCTGAACGTCCGCCTCCGGGAGCGTCGCAAGAACCTCCGTGGCGGGCTTGGCGGGAACCGTCAATGAGCCTTCTTCCAGAATGTTCGCCGGGACCGTGCACTCCATCCCCAATTCGAGATCAAATGCCGTCAGCCGAATATGGCCGTCTTCCGTCCTCATGAGAACGTTATTCAGAATCGGCCAGGCGCTTCGCCCGGCAATCGCCCTGCTGACGACCTGCACACCCTGATACAGATCCTTCCTCGCACAAATCGCTTTCATGCCCCTATCCTCCCTCAAGAAAACTGACTAAGTATAGCATAGTAAGTTGGCAGATTCAACATTCGTTTACCACTCAACCAATGGCCTGGCCTTCAGGCGGTTGAAGTCCATGCTGCAGGCCGCCATGCTATCCAGTGTTCGCTGGAAAATGGGGTATATCTCCCCTGGCGGTTCGATCTTCATCAAGGTGATCCCCCGCCATGAGAGTTGGTACGTGTGCCCTCGGATTTCCTCCTCGGTCTGCCTCTCGGGGATGGGAAATTCCAGGCCAATCCGGCTGCCGGGAATACCCTCAACCTTCAGGAAGCTCCCT
>DASRZD010000130.1:0-9097 GCA_035686805.1 Armatimonadota bacterium | reverse complement strand
CTCATTGCCGGAGCATTCGCCCTGCCCATCGGTTTCTGGATGCTGCTGAATATGTACTACCAGAACGGCGGAGCAACCGCCAATGTGGAGATGTACGCCCTGAGGCATGGCAGGGATTGCTGGAACCAACTCGCCGCCTGGCTCAAGTCGCCTATCCCTCCGAACAAGATTGGGATGATCTTCGTGGGGGTGGGATTCATCGTCGTGATGCTGCTCCAATGGATTCGGATGCACCTGCTCGCATTCCCATTCCATCCGCTTGCCTACGCCCTCGCGAGCAGTTGGGGAGTCGCTCAGCTCTGGATGCCGCTCCTCATAGGAAGTACGGCTAAGTTCATGTCCCTGAAGTTCGGCGGGCTGACTTCCTACCGCAAATGGCTGCCCTTCTTTCTCGGACTCATCCTGGGGGAGATAGTAGTCGGCAGCCTGTGGACCATAATCGGCGTCGTCTTCGGCGTCCCCACCTACGACTTCTGGCCGGGGAAGTACCAGTAGACAAACCCAGCCTTCATCCTCTATGATACCCCTGAGGATGAAAGAAGCCGTTTTACCCACCGATACATCAACCCCCATACCTAGCGGCAAAGTGACAGTTCGTGCCGTGGTGCTGGCGCTCGTCCTCACCGTCATCAACGACTACTGGATCGTTCAACTCGAGGTCGTCAGGTACTCATTCGCCACCTATGCCGCCCCATTCTACAACTGCATATTCACGCTGCTGGTAGTGACCGCGGCGAGCTTCCTGGTGAGGAGGCGCTTCCCCAAGCTGGCGCTTTCGCGCGTTGAGCTGCTCACAATCTACATAATGCTCTCCATCTCCAGCTCCCTGTGCTCGCACAACATGATGGAGATCCTTGTCTCGCTGATGGGCTATGCGCACTTCTTCCAGACGCCGGAGAATAAGTGGGGGACGCTCTTCATCGATCGGCTGCCTCACTGGCTGACGGTGAGCGATCAGGCAAGTTTGAGCAACTTCTATTACGGCCGCTCGACCCTCTATGACCCTGTGAGCTATCGGCCCTGGATTATCCCGGTGCTTTCCTGGAGCGCATTCGGCTCTGCGATGCTTTTCACCATGCTCTGCATAAACAGCATTCTGCGGAAGCAGTGGATCGAATCGGAGAGGCTGACCTTCCCCGTGATAATGCTCCCCCTGGAGATGACCGACGAATCCGGCTCTCTATTCAAGAACCGGTATATGTGGATGGGATTTGTGCTTGCTGGCTCGCTTACCATGCTGGCCGCCCTCCATTATCTCTACCCCTCAGTCCCTTGCCTGACGATCGCTCGCCGGAATATCGGGCAGTACGTGACAACCCCTCCATGGAATGCAATGGGCGGCGTGGTGATGGGTTTCTATTTCTGGGCAATCGGGATCGCGTTCCTCATGCCGCTGGAGCTATCTTTTTCCACATGGTTCTTCTTCTGGCTTACCAGGATGGAGTTGGTGGCTTCCCGGTGGCTGGGATGGAACGAGCTTAGGGTGCCCGGCGGCGGCTTCGACCGGGTCTATCCATTCCTGAACAGCCAGTCATACGGGGCGTATATCGGTTTCTTCGCGATGACGATGTGGACGAGCAGACGCTACCTTGGACGTGTCTTCCGAACCGCATTTCTGGGGACGAAGGAGGAGGATGAGTCCCGCGAGGCGATCTCCTACCGGACTGCGATCCTCGGCATTATAGGCGGATTCCTATTCCTGGGTGTTTTCGCTCTCAAAATCGGCATGAGCGTTCCCGTGATCGCCATATTCTTCTCCGTCTACCTGGTGTTCGCCATCATCATCAGCCGTATTCGTGCCGAACTCGGCTTCCCAACTCATGACATGCACGTCATGGGGCCCCAGCACGTGATGATCACTTCCGTCGGGACGCAGAACATCGCGCTGCAGAACCTGGTGGGGTTTTCGCTGTTCCACTGGTTCAACCGCACCTATGCGAGCCATCCCGCGCCTCACCAGGCGGAATCATTGAAGCTCGGCGAGCGGACCAACACCACTGCCAGGCACATGTTCATTGCAGTCCTGATCGCCGGTATATTCGCCATGCCGATTGCGTTCTGGATGCTCCTGCACATGTACTTCCACAACGGGGGAGCGACCGCGAATGTGGAGCAGTGGGCACTCGGCTTCGGGAGCGAGGTCTACAACCAGCTTACCGGGTGGATAAAGTCGCCCGCACCTCCGAATGAGACGGCAATGATATTCGTGGGAGTCGGGTTCGGAATATCCATGGTCCTCGGATGGGCGAGGGTGCATCTGCTCGCATTCCCATTCCATCCGCTCGCATATGCGATTGCGAATAGTTGGGGCGTATCTCAACTCTGGATGCCGCTTCTCATCGGAAGCACCGCGAAATACCTCTCGCTGCGGTTCGGTGGCCTGGGGACATACCGAAAGGCTCTGCCGTTCTTCTTCGGGCTGATCCTGGGAGAGATCACAGTCGGGGCGATGTGGACCATCATCGGCATAGTACTCGGCATCCCGACCTACGATTTCTGGCCCGGCAAGATCGGCAGCTAGCGAAAAAAGTGCTGGAAACTTCTTTCTTTGTTTACATTTATCCCTTGACATGGAATATCTTGTGTGCTAGACTGGTAGGTACCACAAGATATTGTACATTTGTCGAGATTAGATCATGAAATGCCCTTACTGCGGTCACAAAGATGACAAGGTGCTGGACTCTCGCTCCACGAGGGAAGGCGAGGGGATTCGCCGCCGAAGGGAGTGCCTTGCGTGCGCCCGCAGGTTCACCACATACGAAGAGATCGAGGAAATGAGGCTCACGGTAGTCAAGAAAGACCAGAGCCGCGAGCCTTTCGACCGTTCAAAGATTCTTAAAGGAATGCTCACAGCCTGCGAGAAACGCCCTGTGAGCGTCGCCCAGCTCGAGTCGGCGGTGGATGACATAGAGCGCGCCCTCCACAACAGGGGCGATAAGGAAGTCGGCTCGGCCGAGATCGGCGACATGGTGATCGAGAAACTCAGGCAGCTCGATCAGGTTGCATATATCAGATTTGCGTCAGTTTACCGTCAATTCGAGGACGTTACCCAGTTCAAGGAACTGGTTGATCAAGTTCATAGTGCATAGTCCCTCGTGTATAGTGCACTAAGCACCAAGCACCAGGCACAAAGCACATATCTCGCATGGAGGCCGGAAAGAATGCTCACAAAGAACGCAGTTACAGTACTCGAGAAGCGCTACCTGAAAAAGGACGACGAGGGCAAGCCCATCGAGACCCCGGAGGGGATGTTCCATCGGGTGGCGGAAGCCATCACAGGCGCGGAGACCCGGTACGGGAAGTCGGAGGCCGAGGTCAAGGAAACCGAGGCGGAGTTCTATCGCCTGATGTCCGAACTGGAGTTCCTCCCGAACAGTCCGACGCTGATGAACGCCGGCCGGGAGCTAGGGCAGTTGGCGGCATGCTTCGTGTTGCCGATCCTCGATTCCATGGAGAGCATCTTCGAGACCATCAAGCACACGGCCCTCATCCACAAGAGCGGCGGCGGCACGGGATTCTCTTTCTCGAGGCTCAGACCGGCGAATGATGTCGTCCATGCGACCAACGGCGTCTCCAGCGGGCCGATCTCCTTCATGGAGGTCTTCAACTCCGCAACCGAGGCCATCAAGCAGGGAGGCACTCGCCGGGGCGCGAACATGGGCTGCCTGCGAATTGACCATCCCAATATCCTCGACTTCATCACCTCCAAGAAGGATGGCAACCGGCTGACCAACTTTAATATCTCCGTCCTGCTGACCGAGGACTTCATGAAGGCCGCCGAGAAAGGCGAGGACTATGAACTGATCAACCCTCGCACCGGCCAGGTGGACAAGACCCTCAACGCCCGCAAGGTGTTCGATCTCATCGTGAACATGGCTTGGCGAAACGGCGAGCCGGGGATTATCTTTATAGATAGAATAAATAGGGACAATCCGACCCCTAAGCTAGGCGAGATAGAATCAACTAATCCGTGTATTGCAGGGGACTCGATGGTATCAACCGGGTTCGGGCTGCTCAGGATTGACAGACTGGCTGAGGCTTACTCGGCGGGCGGTATCGAGGTCATGACTGACGCTCGGGTTTATTGTGAGGACTTGCTTAATGGGACTGACGGCTCTGCATCTTCGGTTCTAAGGTGTGAAAGTCGGCCGATAAGTCAGGCGATGAGCACTGGAACGAAAGAAACGATCAAGCTGGTCACCAAAGCGGGCTATGAATTGGTCGCTACGCCCGATCACAGGATCATGACTCCCGGTGGCTGGGTTCAGGCGGGCTCGCTGAGACCAGGCGACCGAGTCTATGTCCAGCCGGGTGAGGGGTCTTTCGCTTCCGACCATACACTGCCCGCTAAGGTGAATGATGTCAGAAAGGGCGCGAACGGTCGCACTTATCAAAGCAGCTACCCCAAGGAATGGAGCAAGGAACTCGGATTCTTCCTTGGGTGGGTAGTGGGCGATGGATGGGTCCGATCAGGTGACAAGAACTGCCGCGTGGGCCTGACCTTTGGCTCGGATGATGATAAGGCCATGGAGTTCATCCAGCCGATAGCGGCATCATGGTATGGCAAGGATATCAAGCCGGTCAGACGATCAGACACCACCTGGCATCTTTCGTATCACAGCCGATACTTCGTTGAGTATCTTGAGTCGCTGGGGGTAAAGGCAGGTAGGGCCGCCGACAAGAGAGTCCCGGAGGCCGTGTTCCAGGCGACGAAAGAGGCTGTTTGCGGCTTCCTGCAAGGCTTGTTCACCGCCGACGGCACGATCAACATAGTAGAAGGCAAGAGTGCCCACATTCGGCTTAGCGCGAAGTCACGAGAATTGTTGAAGGATGTACAGCTTTTGCTACTAAACTTGGGCATTCGCTCCCGAATCTATGATCGGAATCGTCCCGCCAGAAAGACTTTCCCGTATCTCACCATTACCGGCGAAGAGAGAATGTACACGAGCGATGGAGTGGGATACGAGTTGGAGGTCAGTCGTGACCAAGTGCCTCAGTTCCTCGAGAAGGTGGGGTTCTTTGGCAGCAAGCATGCCGCCAAGATAAAGAAGCTGAAAGAGAAGGGTTACTACTCGACTCGTTTTGTCGAGGAGATTGCGGAGATCGTCCCCAATGGCGTTCAGACGGTCTATGATCTCACTGAGCCGATGACCAACTCCTTCATCGCAAACGGTTTCGTCGTTCACAATTGCGGCGAACAACCACTTTTGCCCTATGAGGCATGCAACTTAGGCTCAATCAATCTCTCGAAGGTGGTGGCGACTTCGGGCGGCGCACCCGCCATTGACTACATGAAGCTCGGGCAGACCGTCCGCGCGACCGTCCGATTCCTGGACGACGTCATTGATGTGAGCCTTTATCCGCTCGATGAGATTGATCGGATGGTGAAGGGCAACCGGAAGATCGGCCTTGGAATCATGGGGTTCGCCGATATGCTGATCATGCTGGGCATCCCCTATGACTCCGAGCAGGCGACCGCAATTGCTGAGGAGCTGATGAGCTTCATCCAGACCGAGGGACGGCAGGCGTCCGTCGAGCTTGCGAGCAAGCGAGGGGTATTCCCGAATTTCGAGGGGAGCATCTATGACGTACCCGATGGCCCTCGGATGAGGAACGCCACCGTGACCACCATTGCGCCGACCGGCACACTCTCGATCATCGCCGGGTGCTCCAGCGGAGTCGAGCCGCTGTTCGCGGTCTCCTACGTGCGCACGGTCCTTGATGGCACGGAGATGGTGGAGGTCAATCCGCTGTTCGAGCAAGTCGCACGCGACCGGGGGTTCTTCACGGAGTCTTTGATGAAAGAAATCGCCCGCCGGGGAACCGTCAAGGGGCTGGATGAGGTCCCGGCGGACGTCCAGCGGGTCTTCGTGACCGCGCACGACATCGCCCCTGTGTGGCACATCAAGATGCAGGCGGCCTTTCAAAACTACACGGACAACGCGGTCTCCAAGACCGTCAACTTCCCCCACTCGGCATCCACCGAAGATGTGGCGGAGGTCTACCGCCTCGCATACCGATTGGGCTGCAAGGGCGTGACCGTGTATCGCGACGGCAGCCGGGACGAGCAGGTCCTGACCGTCGGCACTTCCAAGAAGAAGGACGCTGCTTCCACAGAGCCGGGGGTGCTCGCTCCGAGGGCAAGGCCCACCAGGACCTTCGGCGTAACTGAGAAGGTCAAGACCGGCTGCGGCAACCTCTACGTCACCATCAACTCGGATGAGGAAGGCCTCTGCGAGGTCTTCGCAAGGATGGGTAAGTCGGGCGGATGCGCTTCGTCGCAGCTCGACGGGGTGTCTAGGGTCATTTCGGCGGCCCTTCGTGCGGGGGTGAAGGTCGAAAGCATCATCAAGCAGCTTCGGGGCAATGTGTGTCCATCGCCGTGCTGGGATCAGGGCGGCAAGGTGCTCTCATGCCCGGACGCCATCGGGATCGCTCTGGAGCACTACACCCAGTACCAGCAGACCGGCGATACCACTGCTCCTGCGCCCGTCAGCAAGTGGGTCAATACGCTCGACAACCTCGTCGGCGCATGCCCCGACTGCGGCAGCACCGTCGAGCACGAAAGCGGCTGCATCGTCTGCCGCTTCTGCGGATTCTCGAAGTGCGGGTAAGTGGAGGGAGAATTTGGTCAACACTGGAACGGCAAAACCAAGGAAGAAGCAGGGCAAGCCTGCTTCTTCCAAGCGTGGTAAGCAGAACATTTGTGCGATGACTGACTCCGATGGCGTCAAGCTCGAAGGAGACCTAGGTCTAGTAGGAACTGTTCTGCCCGTAACTGGTTCTTCCTGTTCGCAAATGAAAGAGCAGCGGACGGGTAGTGTGCCATCCCATGGCTCGTCTGCTCTTGAAGTGCAGAATGAGATAACCCGTATGGTTGCATCAGTCCAATTGCCCAGTTCGCAAATGGCGAATGAGATGGCTCGCATGGTTGCGTCCGTTCGCTTACCAACCTCTCAACTTGCAAGTGAGATGGCCCGTATGGTTGCATCAGTCCAATTGCCCAATTCCCGACTGGCAAGTGAGATGGCCCGCATGACAGCGTCAATCCGCTTTCCTATATGTCCACTACAGGATGAGTTGGCTCTCCCGCATCAGCCATTTGCGAAGCGCACGCAGTATTACCGTTCAGAGGGGTCAGCCTCTGACGTGCAGATCAGGGCAGCCGAGAGCGACTGGAGCGATATGATACTCACAGGCGAGATCAGCACTGCCAAGGGCCGATCACGTGCTCAAGAGATTGCGGAATTCATCGGAAGAGAGCGCATACTCGGGATTCTGGGGGGCACTGTACAAGCGGTAGCTGTGATGGCAACTGCAGGTGTAATGGATCCGATGGAATTACAGGTGACCAACCGAGGCGGAGCTACTATCATCCGAGTATCATCCGGGGCTGTGATGGCAATTCCTTGTGTCCCCCCTTGCTTCACCAATTCCGTTATTGATTCGATCAGAGAGATCGGCTATAAGCTAGAAGAGCATCCGAGCGGACTGGAGAAAGAGAACGAAGGAGAGCTTCGCGACCGTGTGCTCACAATGCTGGAGGTTTCCAGAGGCCTAAGGGGTACTGCAGAGGCCAAGAGAGGCGAGGGAAAAACAGACATACGGATCGTAAACCTTCTGGATCTTCGGGAAGTTCTGATCGTTGAATGTAAGATTTGGAAAGGGTCTGACCAGTATGGCGAGGGCATTGATCAGTTGCTCGGCTACCAGACGGGAAGGGAGAAGTCGGCAGACTTGCTGACCTTCATCAAGGCAGATCACTTCGGCACCGTGTCAACGAAAGCTCAGCAGGTTGTTTTCGGCAGGGCAGACTTCGTTCCGGGATCAATTGTCCCTATCACAGTGGATTCGGACATACACTGCCATGATTTTCAATCAGCCGTCAAGTACTCCGACAGCTGCCACTTGCAGCTGAGTCACCTGTTCTTTAGTATAGGCTGGAGAAGCAAACCATCGTAATGCCCAATCGTCCTTGACATGGGTTGTCAGGCGTTGTATCATTTCCTCGGCGTGACTGGCGAATGGCGGAATTGACCGCGTGGAGCGCCGAAGTACATCGAATTGCCGATCGCCTGGGCAGCAAAGGCCCAGGCGTTTTTGTTTGCGCCGGGTTAACAGACTCCGGGTTACGGATTACGGATTACGCATTACGCGTCATGGAGGCAATCGCATGGAAAAGATCATTCCACTCAGGTACGGGCTGAATCCCGACCAGAAGCCGGCTCGGCTGATACTGGACGAGCAGAGCCCCGGGATCGAGGTGCTGAACGGTGCGCCGGGGTACATCAACATGCTCGATGCCCTGAACGCCTGGCAGCTCGTGAAGGAGCTGGGGGAGGCCCTGGGGCTTCCGGCGGCGGCATCGTTCAAGCACGTCAGCCCGGCAGGGGCGGGAGTTGGGATTCCGTTGTCCCATGTGCTGAAGAAGGCCTACTTCGTTGACGATATGGATCTTTCGCCGCTTGCGACCGCTTATGCCCGAGCCCGAGGCGCAGATAGAGTCTCCTCCTTCGGCGACTTCGTGGCTCTCAGTGAACCATGCGATCTCTCGACCGCAAGCTTGATCAAGCGCGAGGTGTCCAATGGCGTGATTGCCCCCGGGTATGATGATGGCGTATTGGATATCTTGCAGAAGAAGCGCGGCGGGAGTTACCTGGTCATTCGGATTGACCCAGGCTACGAGCCGCCCCAGATGGAGTTGAGGACTATCTTCGGCATCACGATGGAGCAGAAGCGAAACGACGTGACGCTCGTTCCCGGCATCCTCACCAACGTCGTCACCGCAAAGAAGGAGATCCCGGCGGACGCCCAGCGAGACCTGATCGTCTCCCTCATCACGCTCAAGTACACGCAATCCAACTCGGTCTGCTTCGCATTCGACGGCCAGGCGATCGGAGTCGGGGCGGGGCAGCAGTCGAGGGTTCACTGCACCCGTCTCGCGGGCGGAAAAGCCGACCTATGGTGGCTTCGGCAGCATCCACGAGTCCTCGATCTCGAGTTCCGCGAGGGCATGAATCGGGCTGAGAAGAACAATGCGATTGACGTGTTCCTCCTCGAAGACCCCACTCCCCAGGAATTGGCTCAGCTTGCGGTG
>DASRZD010000129.1:0-4963 GCA_035686805.1 Armatimonadota bacterium | reverse complement strand
ATGGAATCAATATTCGGAGTGGAGACTTCCTTAAAGCCCTGGCATCCGATCGAACCATATCCATGATCATCAGAGAGAATGACGATCACACTGGGCTTTCTCTCATCGGCGGCGAAAAGCCTGGGGATCGGCAAAGCCATCGCGACCCCGGCGCCTGCCAGTCTGAGGAACTGCCTTCGGCTAAGTTCATTATCGCTCATACCACGATCCTCCCCCTACAGGATACCACAGTGATATGGTATCATGTCTACCGGGAGAAGCTCGAAATGAAGACAAGACCCAATCTGATCTATGTCCTTGCCGATCAGCTTCGCTACCAGTCGGTCGGTTATGCGGGGGATGTGAAGGCTCGGACGCCGAATATTGATCAGTTCTCGAGGGAGGGCGTTAACTTCTGCAACGCCGTCTCGGGGCACCCGGTCTGCGCGCCGTATCGCGCCTCGCTTTTCACCGGCAAGTACACGACCTCGACCGGCATGGTGATCAACGAGCTTCGGATGAATCCAAATCATGAGTGCCTGGGGCATGTGCTCACTCGCAATGGGTATGAGACCGCTTACATCGGCAAGTGGCATCTATGGGCAAACCAGCTTGGCAATCACCTTGACCCGAAGAACTCGTTCGTCCCGCCTGGGCCTCATCGCCTGGGGTTCGACGGCTTCTGGGCGGCGTATAACTTTCATCATGAGTACTACAAGGGCTACTACCATACCGACAGCCCGGAGAAGATCCCGGTCGAGGGATTCGAGCCCGACTTCCAGACCCGGCTGGCGATTGATCAGATTGAAAAGCACGCCCATGGAGACAAGCCGTTTGCGCTGTTCCTGTCGGTCGGGACGCCGCACGATCCGTGGGGCCGTGATAACGTCCCTCCGGAATACCTGGCGGTATTCGAGAAGGACACGGAGCTTGCGGGGTTCACGCTTCCGCCGAACTACCGGCCTGACAACGATCCATACTCTGATTCATGGGGGCGATTCAAGAGTCCGGAGGAGCGGGCGGCAATCCAGAGCTGGCTGAGGGTGTATTACGCCATGACGGCGAACCTCGACTGGAACTTCGGACGGATACTCAAGGCATTGGACAAGGCGGGGATTGCGGATGATACGATCGTCGTGTTTACGTCAGATCATGGGGAGATGATGGGGTCGCAGGGTCGGCGGGCGAAGAATATCTTCTACGAGGAGGCAGTTCGAGTGCCGTTCCTGGTTCGATGGCCGGGACGGATTCCTGCCTGCCATGCGAGCGATGCCTGCCTGAATACGGCGGACATCATGCCGACTCTGCTCTCGATGATAGGTCTGCCGATCCCGAAGAAGGTCGAGGGGTCTGATCTGAGTCACTGCGCTCTTGGCAAGCCTGGGCCTGAGCCCGAGGCCGCCTTCATGCAGAATACGGGGGCGTGCGCCATCTGGGAGGACGGGTATGAATGGCGAGGGCTGAGAGGGAAGCAGTATACGTACGCCATCTATCGGGTTGATCGCCGGGAGTTCCTCCTCGACTACCAGGCCGATCCCTATCAACTGCGCAACTTTGTTGATTCGCCCGCCCACCGCGATGTCCTGGAGCATCATCGAGCATTCCTGAAGAGCCGCATGGAAGCCATTGATGACACCTTCGAGGCAAGCACCTGGTACCGAGATCACTGGACGGAAGATAGGGTTATAACGTATATGCGGTGAGCGTACGCTCTTCCGGTCATACATGTCCGACCCGTCCGACTAGTCCGACCGTGGAGCAATCACCGGAAACACACTGATCCTCAGCCTCGCGCAGCCCATTGGGATGAGTTCCACTTCCTCGATGGGCTCGGTGCTGGTAACCGGACTCTTGGGCAGGGAGGCTGGGCAGTTCATCTCCAGCGTCCATTCCGGGACTCGGCGGCCTTTGGCCTTGAGAGTGATGGGTGCAGCCTCGGGAGTGAAGGGCTGATTCGCCACCGGCTGATGCTTGATGACCTCGATGGAGTCGGGGATCAGGCCGTAGTTCCAGGGCGAAGTCGGGAGGATCTCCCACTCAGGCCACTCATCACCACCGCCGTACTTCTGCCACTTCTCCCCGATCTTGAGGGAGTAGCTCAGCGGCCCTCGATTGACCGAGATGCCGCCGTTCTGCTTCTCCCAGGTCTTGACCTCGATCTCCATCGGGAGCTCGAGGCTGACTTTGTCGCCATCCTGCCACTCCCTCTTCAGCACGAAGTATGAAGCAGGCTTTGATTTGAGGCTGAGATTCCGGCCGTTGAGAATGACGCGGGCACCCTTGCACCAGCCAGGAATCCTGAGGGCGAGCGGGAACTCGACCGCCTTCGGGGTGTGGATGGTGAAGGTGACTTGGTCGTCAAACGGGTAATCGGTCTCCTCGACGATGCAGACCTCGGCGTGGCTCCCGACCTTCGCCTTCACATCGCTGGCTGCATAGAGAACGGCGGCCAGGCCATTGTCCCTTGTTGCCATCCACAGGTGCTCCGCATAGTAAGGCCAGCCCTGGGCAACATTGTGCCGGCAGCAGCGATAGATGAGAGGCGAGTACGAGACCATCGTCCCCCGATTCTGGTAGCAATGATCGCCCTTGTCGCACGAGACCTGGTTCGGCGCAGTGAGATAGTGCAGGGCCTTCAGGTCGGGGGTCATCGAAGCAGGGAATGAGTTGAAGGCCACATCCTCGCACCGGTCGGCGTACTTCAGGTCGCCGGTGATGCGGAGGAGTGACTCGTCGCTGTACATAAACTCGACGATCGAGCAAGTCTCCGCCGCCTGCTGAGGGCCGGTCTTCCCCTCGCGCCAATTCTCATCAGCGCCGAATATCCCGCCGGGGGCCTGGCCGTACTCGCCGATGACCTCGGCGTAGTTGCGCTCGACGGCATCGAGGTGCTTCCTGTCCTTCGACTGCTGATAGAAGACCCCCGGCTGGCGGAAGCTTTGACAGAAATTGACGCCATGATGACTGGGAATGCCGTTCGTCCAATCCGCCGTCCGCTCGCGGAGCTTCTTGGCAAGGTCGAGCAGCCAGGGCTCGCCGGTGCGATTGTAGAGCCAGTAGATGCTCTCCAGGTTATCGCCCGCGCGGATCTTCTGCCAGCTCTCGGGGATCAGATCCTCGATCGGCAGGCTGTTCTGGTAGCGGAAGTACTCGGTCATGAGGGGGATGACTCGCTTGTCGCCGGTCGCCTCGTAGAGCGACTGGAAGCCGAAGAGCATGACCATGTTCGGCCAGAGGTCCTTCTTGGCCTTGTTCTCCGGCGGGCCGAAGTAGCCGTCGTCCTGCCGGCCGGCGATCACGGCATCCAGCCACTTCCTGGCCCTGATCTTAATATCCCGGTCATCGAGGACATAGCCCAGGTCGCCGAATCCCTTGAGCCAGTAGGGCATCTCTTCCCAGCCGCGATTCTTGCCATTCCACCAGCCGCTCTCAGGGGTAATGAACTCGCTGAAATCGTCCAGGCGGCCGGTCATGCCGTCCTTCATGAGATCGAGCTGGCCCCTAAGCCAGCCTTTGGGCGTGATCGAGCCGATCGGGAGCTTGGCGAGGGCGTTCGGGAGCAGCGGCTCTCGATTGAAGACGTAGAGATCCCCCGGGCCGTCGGTCGGGAGGTCTTTCACGACCTCTGCCCCAAGAGCCTCAGTGGCCAAGATCAGGCAAAGCAATACCAGGAGAGCATTCATTACTTCCGAATCCTTTCGATCAGCGGCTTGATGGCGGCATCGAGCGATTCCTCTGTGTCGCCGGGCTTGACATCCTTGAAGAGATACCACTGCTCCACATGGGTCACACTCTGCTCGGGCTCGAGCTTGACCATTGGGCCGAGGGTCTCGACTTCCATGAACGTGCCTGCGGTGTAAGTCTCGAAATTGCAGCCGTTGTCCGGGTATTCCTTGCCCTCCGTGTATGGGAACGTTTTCACGAACAGGATGTCCTTGCGCAGGTAGCCCGCCCATCCCAGCTTGTCTCCAAAACCGGCCTTCTGCGGGTCTTCCAGCTTGGGGTCGGTATGCAGGCGAGTGTATTTCTTGCCGAAGGTCCATCTGGGATCGCTGAAATCGGTGTAGCCCCAAAGGGTCATTGACCTTGCGGGCGTGAGCTTGTCGTCGTGCGAGACGAACGGCTCGTTCGGGATAATGGTCGTCCCGCCGCCGTTGACTATGGTTAGCGCCCAGGGAGCGAGCTCGATGGGCCAGATCCCCTTGTTCGTCAGCTTATGAAGGATGGTGACCCGAGTACCCGTGGCATCCAGTGTGATCAGCATCTCCTTCTGAATGCCGGTTGGGGGCTCGGTCGGCTCGATCAGGCGGATACTGTCCTTGCCCGGCTCAGCGGTGATGGGGCTGTTATCCGGGTAGTAGGTCCGGGGCATGACTTCGGGCGCGGCCCAGAGCCGGTGGCCGCCGTAGGGATGCCAATCGCCAAAAGCGGTGGAAACGGCCGCTTCCGGCAGCTCAGCGAGCATATTCTCGCCGCCGGGGAATCGGTAGGCGATGACTCGCGGGCCAATGTCGCTGGTGACGATGACTTCCACAGTGCCGTTGCTGAGCTTGTAGCAATTCGGATGGTTGAAGAATGGGACTTTCTCGATTTTGACCTGCGCGCCGGCCGTTGCCGCGATGAGCATCAAGATTGCCAAGACAAGGATAATGCCGGTTGCATGCATGTCTTCCTCCAGAGTCATTTTAGGGAGTATTCGGCGGGGGAGGGCTGACATCCTTTATGAAGCCGAGGAACCAAGGGTGTGTGAGTGTGGGAGTTTGGGCGTGATCTTTGTGGGGGAATAACTAATGCGCAGAATCGTAGGAAGGGAGCCTACCATGAATCTGCTGATCTCTTACGTGCCGCTATTCAACCACCCTGACCCTCTGCTTGACGAGTTCACGTATGGAGATGTCGGAGGAAGGGCACGGAAGCTCAAGACCGATGTGAGGAAAGGTGAGTACGCATTCTTTCACACATCCAACGAGGCCGGAAGTATATC
>DASRZD010000128.1:0-3354 GCA_035686805.1 Armatimonadota bacterium | reverse complement strand
GTTCGCGATCTTGCGGCCTCGCTCGTTGAATATCTTGGCCGTCGTCCGAGTAGTGGTGACCCAACTGCCGTCGGGTTTGATGACTTGCTTGGCTTCGTCAATCAGGTTCACAAAACCCGAGTTCGGGTATTGTGAAGCCTGAGGAGCGTTCTGTATCAGTTCCTTTACGTCATCGCTCTTAGCGTAGGCGGCTGCGGTCGCCAGCAGCACCAATACCAGCGCCAGTATCAGGATTCTTGGCTTTGATCTCATGCTGTAACTCCGGAGAGAGATTCTGTAGAGGATATTATAGCATAGTTCATTGTCCTATGCCCTCTTTCATGCGCCATGTATTGATCATTACGGGCCGGGGGTTGACAAAGTCTCGGCCCAGCATATACTATAATGCGCAGATTAGCACTCGGAGACCCTGAGTGCTAATCTCATCATTAACACTTCAGGGGGTGATTGGATCAATGCTAAAACCGATTGGGGATAAGGTTATCGTTAAGGCCAAAGCCGAGGAGGAGAAGACCTCCGGCGGCATCATACTTCCGGATACGGCCAAGGAGAAACCCCAGGAGGGTACTGTGATAGCCGTGGGACCCGGCAAGGTGCTGGAGAACGGCGAGCGGAAGACGATGTCCGTCAAAGAAGGCGACACGGTTATCTATTCGAAGTACGGCGGCACGGAAGTGACCGTAGAGGGCGAGGAATACATCATCCTCGACGAAGAGTCTATTTATGCAATCCGAGCCTAGCTCGGAAAACTCGAAATTCGAAATCCGAAGCACGAAACAATGCCAAATGACCAAAAAGGCAAACCCCAAACTAGGGAGCTAGCGTTTCGAGCATTTGGAATTTGGAGTTTCGAATTTGTTTCGAATTTCGATATTCGAATTTCGAATTTATCCTACGAAGGAGGATCTAATGCCTGCAAAGATGATCGCGTATGATGAAGAGGCGCGGCGAGCGCTGGAGCGCGGAACGAACGCAGTCGCCGATGCCGTGAGGGTGACCCTCGGCCCCAAGGGCCGCAACGTCGTGCTGGACAAGAAGTGGGGCGCGCCCACCATCACTAAGGACGGCGTCACGGTCGCCAAAGAAATCGAACTCGAAGACCCGTATGAGAATATGGGCGCTCAACTAGTCCGCGAAGTAGCCTCCAAGACCAATGATGTTGCCGGCGACGGTACGACCACTGCTACCGTATTGGCCCAGGCCATCGTTCGGGAGGGCCTGCGCTATGTGGCAGCCGGCGGGAACCCCATGATCGTCAAGAAGGGGATCGAGCTCGCGGTCGCAAAGTCGGTCGAGGAGATCAAGAACCTCAGCACCCCCGTGACCGACAAGGAGTCGGTCGCGGACGTCGCCTCCATTGCCGGTAATGACAAGGAGATCGGCGGCATAATCGCCGAGGCCATGGAGAAAGTCGGCAAAGACGGCGTCATCACGGTCGAGGAGTCCAAGGGCACCGGCACAACCCTCGAAGTGGTCGAGGGCATGCAGTTCGACAAGGGCTACATTTCGCCCTACATGGTGACGGACGCCGAGAGGATGGAAGCAATCCTGGAGGATCCGATCATCCTCATCCATGAGAAGAAAATCAGCGCCGCGGCGGACCTCATTCCCGTGCTGGAGAAGGTTGCCACCTCGCGGAGGCCCTTCCTGATTATCGCCGAGGACGTTGACGGCGACGCGCTCGCCACCCTGGTTGTCAACAAGATCCGCGGAACGCTCCTGGCAGTCGCGGCGAAGGCGCCGGGATTCGGCGATCGGCGGAAGTCCATGATGGAGGACATCGCCACCCTCACCGGCGGTAAGTTCATCTCCGAAGACCTCGGCATCAAGCTCGAGAACGTTGACACGACCATGATGGGTCAGGCGAAGAAGGTCATCATCACCAAGGAAGAGACGACCATAGTCGAGGGCGCAGGCAGCGCCGACGCGGTCAAGGGCCGGATCGAGCAGATTCGCCGCCAGATCGAAACGACGGACTCGTCCTACGACAAGGAGAAGCTCCAGGAGCGGCTCGCGAAGTTGGCGGGCGGAGTCGCCGTGATCAAAGTCGGCGCGGCCACCGAGACGGAGTTGAAGGAGAAGAAGCACCGCTTCGAGGATGCCCTCTCCGCGACTCGAGCCGCCGTCGAGGAAGGCATCGTTCCCGGCGGAGGCGCGACGCTGATCAACATCATCCCCTCGCTGGCGGACCTTGGCGATAGCCCGGATGAGAAGGTCGGCGTGGCAATCGTGCGCCGAGCGCTCGAAGAGCCTCTTCGCCAGATCGCCGAGAACGCGGGCCTCGAGGGCTCGGTCGTCGTCGAGAAGGTTAAGAACCTTCCGAAGGGCCAGGGCCTGGATGCGTTGACCGAGCAGTATGTGGACCTGGCGAAGGCCGGAATCGTTGACCCGGTGAAGGTCACTCGGTCGGCGCTGGAGAACGCGGCGAGCATCGCCTCGATGATCCTCACGACCGAGGGTCTGGTTGCCGAGAAGCCCGAGAAAAAGGCGCCGGCAGGACCTCCGGGTGGCGGCGGCTACGGCGGCGAGGACATGTACTGATCTAGCGGCTAGAGGATAGTTGCTAGAGGAAAGAGAAAGCAAGGGGCGGGAGATTCATCTCCCGCCCCTTTTTGATCATGTAAACCGGGTAGCAGGTTGACAAGTATGTAGGGGTTATGATACCATTCAGGTGGCGTTGAAGGGCGCCACCTGGTCTGCGGGAAGAACCCAGTTCACCTTCAGTGTGCGATTATCGTCACCTTCTTTCAGCCTGAAGTTGCAGACTACAGGCGACAATATGAAAGGAGGTCATAATGACCACATCTCTGCCAGCCCAGCCTGACCTGGGCCATCTCAAGCGTCAGGCGAAGAGCCTGCTTAAAGCTCATCAACAGGGCGATGCCAATGCTTGCTCGATCCTTCGCCAACTCCATCGGTTTAGCCACTCATCCGACGCCGACATCCTTACATCTGAGCTAAGACTTAACGAAGCTCAGTTTGTCCTCGCCCTTGACTACGGCTTCAGCAGTTGGAATGCTCTCAAGCACCATGTCGAAGGGATCAATAGCGATGTGGCGCTGAATGCCCATGAGCTGTTATGCAGGACTAACTGGGAGCTGATTAAGGGCAAGAGCTTTTCCACTCAACAGAAGGCTGAAATCACAACTGCTCTTCTGGCGTCTGTCTCGAAGAGCAGTGCTGCAGAAGTGCCTACCGGCGGTATGTACCCGCTGTTCTTCAGCCGGCCGTATCGCAGTCGGCGCAGGCTCACTACAATCAACGGAGTCATGCCCAAGACTCAGATCTTCTCCGCCAATCACTATGAGCTGGAGATACTGCGCTTACTGGCTTTTTGGCGATCAGATGGTGAGA
>DASRZD010000127.1:0-3665 GCA_035686805.1 Armatimonadota bacterium | reverse complement strand
CCAGGATTCGAGTGGTATGTTCGAAGGCAGTATCCAACCAGCATGGGACGCCGTCTCATCGAGGAAGCTGGATAGGCTGATCACTATCGGCACTCTCTCGAGAGCATGGATGAATCGCTCGCCGAGGCCATAGACCGGATTCGCGCCATAGACGATCAGGGCATCAACCTGGCCTGCTTCCATATCGCGAACAAGGCTGTCCACTTCGCTTCTTGCCGATATGTTCGTGAGCGCATGAGGACGGCTCGCATTCCCGGATATGCCGAGCATTGCCGCCGCTCGGGCGGCCTCAGGATAGTTGCCAGGCAAAACCATTGGAGACTTGGCTCTCGCCAAATCCTTTCTGATGGCTTCAACCTCAGTTGGACCCGGCCATGCGATGAATCTCTGGTCGGCATTCGCCGCCGTCATTGAGACGCGAGGGCCCACATAGACGAACCTTCCTCTGGCCCCATTCCTCACTTTCCGCATCTCCGCAAACTGACGAGCAAACTCCACCGGCGAAATCCAGGTCTCAAGGAAATCAGCGCCAAGCGAAACAAGATAGTCGCTTTTGGAGATATCGAATGAGGGCACGACTCCGCCGGAGACTGCTTTCACGGCTTCATAATCAACGGGCTCATAGATGATGAACCGGTCGGAGCCAAGCGCCTTCAGCCATGTGCGCATGAGCGCATCGAGAGAGCCGGTCTGGAGATCGGATATCAAGGCGATCCGCTTGCCTCGAAGTTGCTCACTGATCTCACCAAGGGCTGAGTCCCACTTCATGCGCCTCAGCCGTCCTGAGACTCGGCGCATCGGTCCTTTCGCCCTGTCGGGATCATAGAGGCCCTGCAAGGCTGCTTGTCCTCGTGCGCAGAGCCGCCCCTGGTTGATGGGGTGTCCGGGATTCCCCTCGCATTTGGTGACGTGCGAATCATTGTTCCTGACGCTCATCCCGCAGCCGGCGGGACATTCGCGGCAACTGGTGGCATACCAGGCCGAAACCCCTGGAATGAGATCGTCCGGCTGGCTTATCGGCGAACTGAGATGATCATAGTCCGCCGCAGACATGGTCAATCCGGCGGCAGTGACCCCAAGGCCTTTTAGGAAGTTTCGGCGCGAAAGCGACAATTCGGTCGGCCTCCTGGAAACCGGTTGTAGTTGTTATGCCCCTGCTCGCCGTTTTCTACACCCGCCGCGCCCGTTTTGCCGTCACGATTCGCGGGTAAATAAAGTATGATCATGAGTCAGAGCATATTCAAACGCCATAGCAATGAGCCGCTGCTGAAGCCCTCGGACATGCCGATTGATGCCAACGCGGTCTTCAACCCCGGGGTAATCGAGGTCGGCGGCGAAATACTTCTTCTCCTGCGAATAGAGGATCAAACGGGCATTTCCCAGATCCGAGTCGGCCGGAGCGCCAACGGAGTTGATGGATGGAAGATCGCCGATAAGCCCCTACTCGAACCCGACTTGCCACAGTATCCGTATGAGGAGTGGGGATGTGAGGACGCTCGTGTCACCCAGATACGCGCTAATGAATGGATAATCGCATATACCGCCTATTCGCGATATGGGCCTGCAGTCGCATTGGCCCTTACCTCAGATTTCGAGGAAGCCGAGCGGCTGGGCATCATGCTCTCGCCGACAAATAAGGATGCAACCGTCTTCCCGGAGAAATTCCATGACTCATGGTTTATGCTCCACCGACCTGTAACGGGCCATGAGGAGGATATCTGGTACGCCAGCTCCCCGACTATGGTCAATTGGAGTCAGCCCGGGATACTCATGGCTCAGCGAGGAGGCCCTTGGTGGGACAGCGTACGAATCGGGGTAGGCGGTCCTCCTTTGAAGACCGATGACGGCTGGCTGCTGATCTATCATGGCGTCAAGCAAATGGGAGTGGACTCGCTATACAGGCTTGGCCTCGCCCTATTGGACAAGGATGATCCTCGAAAGGTCCTCGTTCGAGCTTCTCGATGGATATTCGCCCCCGAGGCGCCATTCGAGATGAATGGTCTGCTGCCGAATGTCGTCTTTACCTGTGGAGCCATCGTCCGAGGCGACGAGGTCTGGATGTACTACGGCGCGGCGGATACGTTCGTCGGTCTGGCGACCGCCAAGCTGTCAGAACTCGTGGACTTCGTGAAACGGCACGACTTCCTCTGCAAGATCAGGCCCGAAAAGGGAATGATGCACTAGCCTTTTTTTCGCCCGAAAAGTTGGATCGAAAGCCTGGAAACCTCTTTGCTGGTCGGCAACCCAGTCTCCACACGAGGACGGACCAATTCCCAGGTGCGTTCAACCAGCAATCCCATTGCCCTCACTGCCTCTGGGACGAGTTCCTGGCCGGGGAAACGTCCGACGTATGGCATCCGGAATCTCGCTTCGGCCCATCGCCGACCCCAGGGAACCAACTCGAAGGGAAGACTGATCCCGGCTCGAATGTGGGAGATATGAGGCTTAATGATCTCCAGTCGGCGGAAGCTCTCCCCGCGGTCGCCAAACTCAAAGTGAAGCGCGATATCCAGATAACGCTGGCGTCTGCGGACAATCCACTCATAATGTACGTTCGCGCAGCCGAACCTCAGGCACATATGGACTCCCGAGCATCTTCCCGACGCCTGCAAGCCCATGCCAAGCTTGTTGAACTCCCCGGCCAATGCTGCCCAGAATGCGGCCCTCGTCTCCTTTCGAGCAAGCTTCGAGGTGTCCTCCTTGTGCGTCACGCTCACGTGGTATCGGCTTGACTCGGGGATCGGGATGACGGTTCTTGGGATCAGGATCACCTGCCGCGAGTCTGATACCTGATACGGGGTCAGTTCCACGCATGAGATGTCAACCCCGTAACCCCTCAGCCACATCACGCAGTTCGTGAGTTCGTGATCCTCGATCGAGCCGGCCGCCAGGATGATCCTTGGACGTCCGAATAGCGCCGGCAGCTTGTCCTCCCCAAGGAATAGACGGAGTTTGTCTTCGGCCTCGCTGGTAGAGCAGCCGTCCGATTCGGCAAGGGCTCTCACCACATCGTCCATCGTCATATCGGAGCACATGGCTGCATAGCGAATCGCCTGCTGATCTGCGAGCGAGCGGTTGGCATCCAATTTAAGCTCGATGATGACGATGGAACCTTTGGAGTCGAGGGCAAGGATATCGAGGCGGCGATTGCTCTTATCAAAACCGCTGAACTCCGAACTGATCACCAGCAGACGCTCACCCAGAAGGCCCGGGTCTTTGGCAATCCAGCGCTCCAGGTCATCACGCTCCCTTACGCCGATGTCCCTGAAAGACACTGGCCCTAACCTGACCGGCTCTCTTGTCGCTGGGTCTACCACGTAGATCTGATTTGCCATGGGGCTGATTGGCAACGATTAATCGAAGCTCGACAACGAGGATAGCAGGTTTGCGATCAATGGTCAAGCGAGCGAGGGTTGATCCAGGTGTGCCAGTCGGGGCCGATGTCTCCGCGCTTCCGATACCGCTCCATCAGCCTGTCACAACGGCACGAGCCCTCTACTGACTTCTCCGCGAGCGCCTGTATAATGCGAGGAAACTGGGAAACCGCATCGTCCACCGCCCGGCGCTCATCCTCATCCAGCAAGCCCTCGAAGAGAACACCCGGCTCGAACGGCCGCTCCCGCAGACCCTCGGCATAGTTGGTGATGTAACAGATGGAGGCATAG
>DASRZD010000126.1:0-12219 GCA_035686805.1 Armatimonadota bacterium | reverse complement strand
AAAAGGCTTCTTGCCCCATCACTCCTCACCCCTCATCTCTACTCTTTAGCCTCCTCTCCCTCTCGTTCTATAACGGAGTACAAGCTCATCAGGAGGTAGAGGACGGAATCCTCACGAATGAATGATATGATGAAGGCTCTCACGTTCGCACTGATACTCATCGCTGTCTCGGGCATGTCGCATGCCTGGGTGCCGCTGAAGGCGGTGGCCGTTGATTCGCCGCCGGTCATTGACGGCGATCTTTCGGATGCCTGCTGGCAGATTGCCCCGAAGGTCACCGACTTCTTCCACGTGGAGTCAGCGACTTCCGCAGCCGAGCCGACTATCGCCTGGATCGCATACGACGAGAAGAACATCTATGCCGCCTTCGACTGCAAGGATTCCAAGCCGGAGCTGATCCACGCGCTCCAGCAGAAGCGCGGCGGCGAGATGGAGGAGGACGACAGCGTGTGCCTGGTGATAGACCCGTTCAGCGAACAGCGATGGGCGGCGCTCAACCAGTTCCGGGTGAATGCCATCGGCACTCAACGACACAGCGTTCAATCTTCCGAGTCCGGGAAGACCGAGTGGATCGGCGATTGGAGCTCGGCGGTCAAGAGGAATCCCGACGGCTATTCGGTGGAGATATGCATCCCCTTCTCCATCCTGAAGTACGATTCGCAGAAGCCGAACATTTCCATTGCGTTCGAGCGCAAGCATGCCAGGCTTTCGCAGGAGTTCTGGTCGCCCGATACTGGGAAGAACCCGGATCTGACGAAGATATATCGCTGGGAGGGAGTCCGGCCGCCGGCTTACCGCCCCAAGCCGATCATCATGGGCTATGCGCTCATAGGCACAGGCTCCGGCGACGCGCCGAATGGACTCGGCTTGGATATCAAGCATGCGCTCACGCCGGGATTGTCGGGGCTTCTCACCCTCAATCCCGATTTCCGCAACGTCGAGCAAGAAGTTGACATCGTTGACTTCACCTATACCGAGCGCTGGCTGGACGATACCAGGCCGTTCTTCCGCGAGGGGATGCAGTACTTCCCGGGCTCCAGGGTCTGCTACACCCGCCGAATCGGAGAGATAGACGCCGGGGCGAAGCTCGTAGGCCTGGTCGGCAAGACTAAGGTCGCATTTCTGAACGCGAGCACCTTCGGCCATGAATCCTACACCGTGGGCCAGGTTGGGAGGCAGTTCGGACCGAATGGGGACCACTGGGTCTGGCTTGGCGGTGCGCTTAGCGACGTAGAAACCGGGAGCTATCTTACGTCATTTACCACCATCGGCGGGAAGTGGCGCAGGACCGAGAAGCGCAATATCTGCTTCAACTATGACTTTCTGAACACTGGATCGAGCGCGGATCCGAAACATGGCTCATTGGCCAGATACGGAGTATGGACCGAGAACGGCGCGCGGCACCTCGAATGGTTTGTCAGGCGCAACATCTGCGACAATGACTTCGACCCCTATCTCGGCATAGATGCGGATACCGGCCTGAGGGAATGGGAAACCTGGCTGGGGCTGTATGACTCGCCTGAGAAGGGCAGCATAAGCAGTTGGAACTGTGGGATCGAATCCTACTTCACCGACCACCTCGATGGCAGCCGATTCTACAACTATGTGGCGCCTTATGCCTCGCTGGAGTTTCGCAATGGCCGGTCAATCGAACTCAGTTATGTTGATAATGACCGTCCCCCGAACCACGACCGGTTTGTGACGGCCGAATACGGTTGGTCGCTGAAGGACATTTATCGTGCTGGGAGCGTCGAGCTTGCCCTCGGAAGGCAGGTTGGCGGGGATTACCGTTACCTGGGATTCACCAAGGGATTTCGGATGTCCGACCACCTGAGCACACAGTTGAGGTTCGGCTACTCGCACATCGGCGAGCCGAGTGTGGAGGCCGGGACGTATCGTCAGACCATTGTCTCCACGAATTATGACATCAGCCCTGAGAAGGGTTTCGGCGGCAGGGTTATAACTCAGTTCGGCAAGTCGAACCTGTATTTCTTCTACCGCCAGCGAGTGCGGGCCGGCATGGATGCATTTCTTATCTACGGCGACCCAAACGCCGATGAAACCAGGAACACCGTCCTGCTGAAGCTGATAACCCCGCTATGAGACCAGAGTTTCGATTCAACTCTTTTGCCGGGCAAACCGTCTGTAGTATGGATAGGATGGGACCAATGGGACGAGTGAGTTTTCTGATTCTGCTGGTGATTGCAGTTTTCGGCGGCATGGCTTATGCCAGTACACCATTGAAGGCGGTGATGCTCGATACGCCTCCCGTGATTGACGGCGATCTCTCGGACGCCTGCTGGGAGTCCGTGCCAGCGATCAGCGACTTCATCTACACGGATACCGGCTCGCCCGCTGCCGAGAAGACCATTGCCCGGATAGCATACGACAACAAGAATGTGTACATGGCCTTCGACTGTAAGGACACTCAGCCTCAGGCAATCCGCGCTCAGCAGAAGAAGCGTGGAGGCAACCTCTGGTCGGACGACAATGTCACCGTCTTTCTGGACCTCTTCAGCGAGTATAAGGATTCGGGCCTCTCCTATTTTCGGGTCAATGCATGCGGCACCCAGGAACATCAGGTACAGTCATCCGAGACAGCCAAGACGGAGTGGGCCGGGGACTGGGAAGCAGCCGCCAGGATGAACTCGGATGGGTACTCGATTGAGATGCGGATTCCATTCTCGATCCTGAAGTATGACGCCCGCAACCCGAAGATCAGCATGTGCTTTCAGCGGAGATCCGCTCGGCTGGATCAGACATGGCTCGCGCCGGATATTGGGAAGATCGGCGATTACACAAAGTTCTACCTCTGGGAAGGGGTTCGGCCGCCCGTCATTCATGCGAAGCCCGTGACTCTGCTCTACAGTGTGTTGGGGACAGGAGCTGAGGAGAATCCAAGGCAGTTCGGTGGCGACATAAAGTACGCGCTCACCCCGGGATTGACCGGCCTGCTGACGGTCAATCCCTACTTCGGCAATGTCGAGCAGGCTGTGGACAGCATAAACTTCACCTATAATGAGCGAGCGCTGGGCGACAATCGTCTCTTCTTCCAGGAGAGCAAGCAGTATTTCCCAGGCTCGATCATCTACTACACCAGGCGAATACGCGACATTGATACCGGGTTGAAGGTCGTGGGCCAGACCGGGAATTATCAGCTCGGGCTGATGAACGCAGGACGATTCGGACACGAATCATATACCGTGGGCGAAGTTACTCGCCAATTCGGTGCAAAGAAGGACTTCTCCGTGTGGGCAGGCGGTGTGTTCAGCCAGGTGGACGCCGGAGACTATCTCACTTCGTGGGTGACCTGGGATTACAAGTTGCGTCAGAAGGAGAATAGCGCGCTTGACTTCCACCATACGTTCATGACTACGGATAACAATCCGACTCATGGCACCTTGAACAGGTACACTATTGCCACCAACAACGGCCCGAGGAAGCTGGGCATAGAGATCGAGCATCAGGTGATTGACAACGATTTCACGCCGTTCCTGGGCACGTCGAGGGACACGAGCGTGAGCTCCTGGGGCACGAAACTGGAATGGTGGGACAATCCGGAGAAGGGAGCCATCAGCTATCGAGGATGGGGCTGTTGGATTGCTAGGGCTAACCGCCTCGACGGATCGAAGTTCTATACTGACATCAGTCCCAATTACTATATGAACTGGCGGAAAGGCTACTCTGCCGGCGTCTACTACAGCGATTACAATCGTACCCCGTACCATGATCGGACCTGGGGGCTAAACGGCGGCTGGAATCAGAAAGACCTGTATCGGGGCGGGGGACTGAACTTCTCCTTTGGGAAGCGAGTAGGCGGAAAGTACCGCTATGCATCCTTGTCGCAAGGATTTCAGCTATCTGACCGCCTGAGCCTGGATGCCTGGACCGAGTATCAGAAGATCAGCGCTCCCAGTCCCTATGCCGGCGTCGGTCACCAGACGGTCGTCACGGCGAACTATGACATCAACCCAGAGAGGAGCATCGCCAGCCGGCTCATTATGTCGGGCGGCAAGACGAATGTCTACTTCGCCTATCGGCAGCACGTCCGCGCGGGACTGGATGCATACCTGGTCTACGGCGACCCGAACTCCAGAGAGACGAAGAACACGATCCTCCTCAAGCTCATCCACCCGATCTGATAGACCGCGTCCGCTCGTTTGGTTATAATGGCTTCGAACGGAGGAAAAGCCATGTCTCTGCTGGATGCCCTTTTTGCGATACCCATACTGCTGCTCTGCTCGGCGGTGAACGCCGCGGTCGTCCCGCTCGACAAGCCCTCGATGGCGGTGAAAGTCGAGGCCGGAAAGTACGTCGTTCGGGGGGAGACGATCAAGGTTGACCATGACGTCGAACTCACCATCGAGCCGCCGGAGAAGGTCGTCGTCAAGGGTGAGGAGGTAGTTCTCACCGATGAGAAGCCTCAGGCATGGCACATGGGGACTGCCCTCAAGAAGACCCTCGGCCCGGTGGATACCGGCACTCGGCTTCCGAAGGCGATCGTCCCCGAGTCCGTGAAGGTCTATGCCGATGGGAAGGTCTATGAGGAGGGCAAGGACTACTTCCTCGATCACGACTGGGGCGGCTTGTCTCGGTTAGAGGGTGGAGGTATTCCCAAGGGCGCGAAAGTCCTGGTGGATTACGAGGTCTATCTTCAGCGGGTGGACTCCATAATGCAGTACGACGACGGCGCGGTTTTCATAAGAAAGGGAGTATCAGCCCCCATCTGCCCCGAGCCGCCTGAAGAGTTCCGCAAGAGCACGCTGATTGCGAACGTCTATGTCCCATATCGTGCGACCGCCATCACGGCGGATAATATCTGTCCCATGCCCAGGAAGAACGTCGGCTGGCAGGACTTCGTCAAAGTCTCAGGGCGCGAGTATTTGAGCAATACTTTGGGCCTACTGAAGGCCGGGAAGCCGGTGACCGTGGTTTGTTGGGGTGACAGCGTCACTGCCGGGGGCTCGGCCGTCCCTTATGAGAGATCCTATGTCGAGCTATTCCGCGCCCGCTTGAAGACGGCTTATCCGAATGCGCAGATCGCGCTAATCAATGCAGGCATCGGCGGGTCGAACACCGACTCGCGGAGGGATGGGTTCGAGAAGGAGGTCCTCGCCCTCAATCCCGACCTGATCACAGTGGAGTTCGTGAATGACGCGGGCATGAGCAGCGAGAAGATCAAGACGAACTGGGATGAGTTCGTTGCTCGTGCGAGGGCAAAGAACCCGAAGGTCGAGTTCATCCTCATCACGCCTCACTGGGTCATGCCCGAGTGGATGGGCAACTTCAGCAAGTCGATCCCTGCGATGAGGCAGGCGGCCACGGATAACAAGGTGGCGCTCGCGGACACGACCTATATCTGGGAGAACCTGCGGTCACTGGGGATTCCCTACGAGACCCTCGAGGCAAATGGCATCAATCACCCGAACAACCTCGGCCACGAGTTCTTCGCCGAATGCCTGATGAAGTTGATGAGACCCTGATTCAACACTGAGTCACAGAGGACACGGAGGGCACGGAGGAAACTCTACAGCGGACGGCGGATTCGGATCTTATGCTCCGTAGCGACCACGAAGCACCCTAACCAGGCCTCTACATCCTCGGTCTGGAATATGGCGAGGAGCCTTTCAGTCAAGGCTTGCCTACCAGGCTCTCGTAGCCTCACCACGAGGATGCCTTGGTGGGTGCCCGGCTCGAACTTCCTGATGTCGGAGAAATCGAGATCCTGGGTAACGAGAAACCGCTCTGCTGACTGGGCGGCACGCCACACTGAATCATCATCAGCCCCAGCCAGCCCTTCGGCTACAGTGGTGTCGGCATCATGGCCGAGTGTCTGCAGGACGGCGGCTAACCTGGCAGGCAGGTTTTCGTCGAGCTTCAGTCTCATGCGACTCTCGGGAGTCTAGGCGCAGGCAGGTCTTCCTGTGCTGAGGTGGCGGCGAAAGCAATCGCCGCTCGGACGTGATCCTCAGTCAGTGTCGGGAAGTCGGCGAGAATGTCCTGAATGCCGGCGCCCTCGGCCAGGCTGGCGAGCACGGTTCGAAGGGTCACGCGCGTGCCTTTGAACACGGGCTCTCCCCCGCATACCCTCGGGTCGCGAACGATATACTTGCTGTAATCCATGGCTCGCCTCCTGCAAGCATTATAACACATGCCCGCAGGTGGTATACTAAAGTGAAGTGAAGTGAAGAAGACCGAGATTTCGATAACCGGCATGTCGTGCGCGAGCTGCGCTCAGAGGATCGAGAAGGGCCTCTCGCAGTTGGAGGGGGTCGAGTCCGCGAACGTCAATTTCGCAACCGAGCGGGCGACGGTCATCTATGATCCCGACAAGGTCAGCGAGGAACAGTTCGTCCAGTTGATCCGCGATTTCGGCTATGATGTTGCCAAGGAAGCCCCCGCCGAAACCGGCGCTATCGAGGATCGCGAGCAGGCCGCCCGCGAGGCGGCATATCGCCAACTCCTCCACAAGACCGTAGTCTGTGCGATCATATCAGTGCCCATACTGCTGGGGAGCTTCCGCAACCTCATCCCATTCATTCCTGCCTGGCTGGGGAATCCTTGGCTGCTGTGGGCGCTCGCAACCCCGGTCCAGTTCTGGGGCGGCCGGCAGTTCTATGTCGGCGCGATCGGCGCGGCGAAGCATCGAACGACCGATATGAATACCCTGATCGCAGTCGGGAGTTCGGCAGCTTACTTCTACAGCGTCGGCGCAGTCCTTTTCCCGGATTTCTTCGCAAGGGCCGGCAGGCCGGGCGAATACTACTTCGACACGGCGGCGGTCATCGTGACGCTTATCCTTTTCGGCCGATTGCTGGAATTGAGGGCCAGGGGGCGAACCTCGGATGCCATCCGTCGTCTGATCGGTCTCCAGGCGAAGACGGCGCGAGTCGTCCGCGCTTGCCCTCGATCCATCGGGGATTCCCAGGAGATTGACATCCCCATCGAGGAGGTCCAGGTCGGCGACATCATCATCGTTCGGCCGGGTGAGAAGATCCCGGTGGACGGAGTCGTCGTCGAGGGGCGCTCAGCGGTGGACGAATCCATGATCTCGGGCGAGCCGATCCCCGTCACCAAAGAGCCCGGCGACGAGGTCATCGGCGCAACGATCAACAAGACCGGCAGCTTCCGATTCCGCGCCACGCGAGTCGGCAAGGACACGACTCTCGCGCAGATCATCAAGCTCGTCGAGGAGGCGCAGGGCTCGAAAGCGCCGATTCAGCGGCTTGCAGACACCGTCTCCAGCTACTTCGTGCCGGCGGTGATCGGGATTGCGGCGGTCACCTTCCTGATCTGGTACTTCCTCGGGCCGTCATTCGCCCACGCGCTGCTCTCCTTCGTTGCCGTGCTGATCATCGCCTGCCCATGCGCACTCGGGCTCGCGACCCCCACGGCGATCATGGTTGCGACCGGCAAGGGCGCGGAGAACGGCGTGCTGATTAAGTCCGGCGAGGCCCTGGAGACCGCTCATAAGGTGAAGGCCGTCGTGCTCGACAAGACCGGCACGCTCACCCAGGGGAAGCCGGTTGTGACCGATATTGTGCCGATTGACATGTCTGAGGAAGAGCTCCTGCGGCTGGCGGCGTCGGCGGAGCGAGGCTCGGAGCATCCGCTGGGCGAGGCGATTGTGAAGGCGGCCGAGGAGCGGAACATCACCCTGGCGACCCCCACCGACTTCGAGGCGATCCCCGGCATGGGGATCGGGGCTTTGGTGGATGGCCGGTCGGTCCTGGTGGGGAGTCAGTCCTTCACGTCCTATCCGTCGGATCAGTCGGATCGGACCGATCAGTCCTATTCCGAATCCGGCAAGACCCCTGTCTACGTCTCGGTTGACGGTCGCCCTGCCGGGGTGATCGCCATCGCCGACACCCTGAAGCCTCACTCGGAGGAAGCAGTTCGCGCGCTCCATGACCTCGGACTAGAAGTCGTGATGATCACCGGGGACAATCGCCGAACCGCGGAGGCGATTGCGGGGCAAGTGGGGATTGACCGCGTCATGGCCGAGGTGCTCCCTCAGCAGAAGGCCGATGAGATCCGCAAGCTCCAGGATGAAGGCAAGACCGTCGCCATGGTCGGCGACGGGATCAATGACGCCCCCGCGCTCGCACAGGCGGACGTCGGGATCGCCATCGGGACTGGCACCGATGTGGCAATCGAGGCGGCGGACATCACCCTCATCAGCGACGACCTTCGGGCCGTCGTGACGGCGATCTCCCTCAGCAAGACGACCATGCGGACCGTCCGCCAGAACCTCTTCTGGGCGTTTTTCTACAATGTGATCCTCATCCCCATCGCCGCGGGGATTCTCTATCCGACCGTGGGCGTTTTCCTGAACCCAATGTGGGCGGCCGGGGCAATGGCCCTCAGCTCGGTCACGGTCGTGAGCAACTCCCTCCGGCTGCGCTCCTTCCACCCGGCAACTCTTTAACCGCCGATCCACGCCGATGGACGCGGATGGCGAAACTTTCCCTCCCCTCGATTGTCAGCTATAATGGGAGATGCCATGAAGGTCGGTCGTAGGCTGAGACGCATAGGGCGGGTGCTGGCGTATGTACTCGTATTCATGCCATTGGTGATTGCCGTGCTGGTGGTCAGTTCGCCACTGATTCTCAGGCACATGGTGAACAACCGGATTGCTGAGATCAAGGCCAGGGGCGAGCCCATCACTCCCTCTGATCTCGCAGGGCCGAAGATCCCCGACTCGGAGAATGGGGCAGTCATCTATCAGAAGATCTTCGACCGGCTGGAGGAACCGCGATTTTCGAATGACCGGGAAGTACTGGCTGACTTCCTTTCACGTAAGGAGCGTGCAGAGAACCCCAAGCTGTGGGATGATACCAGGGACGTAATCGCCAGGTATGAGTGGGCCTTGCCGATGGTCAAGACGGCCGCTTCCAAGCCAAAGTGCCGTTTCTCTGTTGATTGGAATGCCCCGCCGATGGAAATCAAGTTTCCGCATCTGAGGAAGATAATGTTCCTTTCTTACTTAACGGGAGCTCACGCCATGATCGAAGCCAAAGAAGGCAACATTGGCGGGGCGAACGAATCCATCGAGCTGGGTATCAGGCTTGGGCAGTCTCTGAAGGATGAGCCGCATTTCCTCTCGCAACTCTCCAGACTGCATGTCATCAATACTCCCCTTCGAATCTTGAGCGATTCCCTAGGCTACCGGGCTATGGATGAAGATGAAGCCAGGCACTTGTCTAACCTACTTGCCAGTATTGAGCTACGAGACGGCCTTCGCCTGGGAATGATAAGTGAACGTGCTCTCTGGAGCAAGCAGTTCGAGTTGCTTAGGACCGAGCCCATCAAGTCGAGCGATGGTTCCCGCGACCGTGAGCCAGGTCCGTTTTGGATAGCGTTCACGTATGCAAACGAACTCCACTATCAAAATGTCATGAATGATTGCATATCAAGCGCCAAGTTGCCATACCGACAGGCCAAACCCAGGTTTGGTACTTCAGACACCCGATTCCCGTTTCTTGTATCAGGGATCCTCCTGCCAAACTTCCCGCCTGTGCATTGGGATCGGGCCATGGCAAAAGTTGCCGGCAGTCAGATTCTCCTCGCCCTTCACGTGCACCGGAACAAGTACGGCTCGTATCCTGAGACACTTGCTGATCTTGGGAAGCGACTGGGATGGGAGATTCCGACCGATCCGTTCAGCGGCAAGGCGTTCGTCTACCAACGCACGGGAGAAGGATTCGTCCTGTATAGCATCGGGCCGAATCTGAGGGATGATGGCGGGCTCTCCGAAGAGGAGATCGAACGCAAGCACCAGTTGCTTACCCCGCCCCGACCCCCAAAGCCAGAGAATTACGATATCGTCTGGACGATGGATCACTAGCATTCCACTTCCGTGTTCTCGTGTAAAATCCAGGTAGATGAATAAATTCGTGAGGTTCTCGCGTCTAAGCAGGTGGAGGCCGATGTGGAAGAATCGGATGCCGGAGTGATGACGCTGGGAGTGACCATGCGGGACAGAGCAAATGCCGGCGAATTGATCCTGGAGCAGCTTTACGATCAATATGCGCACGCATTGTTCCGCTACGCGGTTTCCCTTCTGAACTCAGCCGAAGATGCCGAGGATGCGGTACAAGAGGTCTTCGTCAAGATTGCGAGAGAGCACAGGCGTCTCAGTCGCATCAGAAACATGAAGGCGTATCTCTTCACCGCCACTCGCAACGCGGCATTCACCCTGCTGAGAAGTCGGAAGCGTGGCGAGAGACTGCAAGAGGAGCTTTGCTCCGATTACCTTACCAGGCCGCCCTCCGCTGACGAATCAGCGTCTGAGACGATAGGCAAGGCATTCGAGATGCTGAACATCGAGCAGCGGGAGGTCCTGGTGCTCCACATTTACGAGGGCCTGACGTTCAAAGAGATCGCTAAGACGATCGGTAGTTCGACCAGCACCGTGACGAGCAGATACCGCTATGGGATCGAGAAGCTCAGGCGAGTGCTGGAGGAGGATCGGTATGAATGACAAGCAGATAGAGGAATTGTTGAAAGAATCCTGGTCGCCCAGGCCGTCCGAGGGCATGAGGGAGAGAGTCCTTCGAAGAAGCCGTGAGGAGCTTCGGCAGTCGAGGCCGACCAAGGTCGGGTGGCGGCCGGTCTTTGCCACCATTGCCATCGTCATGATATTCGCTACCGGCATATCTGATCACTGCCGGCAGGTTCGACTGGCCAACTTGATGGACGGCGCCTCACCGAAGATGTCTGCCCCGTTTGATCTATCGAGCCTGCTGAAGCAGAGGAAGCAAATCGAGAGCCTGCTGGCCGTGCTCCCGACTGGGAGCTTAGAAGGAGATAAGTCACTATGAAACGCCTGGTAAAAGTCGCCAAAGTCCTGGCTGTCCTGGCTTTGATCATTGCCGTAGGCATCGGCATATTCGACGTCGTCCTCGGACGCCGGGTGGAGAAGGAGATCATGGCGATCAAGGCATCGGGCGCACCGGTGGCGATGGCCGAACTTGGGCTGCCGAAGGTACCCGATGCGGAGAATGGAGCGATCATCTATGCAAAGGTCATCGAGGTCCTGAGCGGTGGTATGGTTCTCAATCCGAAGGGCGGGAAGCCGATCAAGGCGGGAACCCGACCGGAGGACCTCGGTATGATAATAGATAGATTCGTTGACGCCGCGAAGCGCCAGAAAGACCCCAAGCTGTGGGACGAGGCGCGGCTGATCATGCCCAAGTACAGGAGACTGCTCCCCCTAATCGAGGAGGCGGCATCCCGCCCCGCATGTCAGTTCGCCGTGAACTGGCAGGACGGCACCGCCGCACTTTTCCCTCACTTTGCTCAAATGAGGCCGATGGCAAAGCTGCTGGAGGCGAACGCCCTGCTGGAAGCCAGGGACGGCGACATGGATGAGGCGGTTCGGTCCGTCGAGCTGAGCTTCAAGGTAAGCCGCTCCTTGAAGGATGACCCGTCAATCATAGGCGAGCTCGTCAGGATAGCCGTGCTTAGGATGTCCTGCCAATCTCTGCGGGAGATCCTGCAATACGGCAGCATCAGCGAGGCGCAGGCGAGGCGGCTCGACTCCACTCTGTCGCAGCCTGGGATGCTCCCCAGCTTTGACAGGGCCATGCAGGGCGAGCGATGCTTCGGCTTCTGGGCCTTCGAGCTGGTTCGGGGTACGCCGGCCAGCTTGCCAACTTTCTTACAGGGCTCTGGAGGCACTGCCCGTTTCCCCGCGTTGTGGAAAGCGCTCGGCGATGTCTGGCGGCCTATCTCATACGCCGATGAGTTGGTTTACCTGAGGCTTATGAACGAAGAGATTGGGCTAATGCGCCGGCCCTACAGGGAGATACACAGCCAATTTGAGGACTTGGATCGGATTCCAAGGTATGCGATCCTGACCAGGGTAGTGTTCCCTATCTTCTCACATGCAACTGCCAGGCGGGATGAGGTGATGGCGGGCATACAGGCAAGCCGAATCATATTGGGGCTCCAGGCGTACAAGGACCGGTATGGCTACTATCCGGCGAACCTGAATGCGCTCAAGTCTCAGCTTGGTTGGACGGTCCCCACTGATCCATTCAGCGGCAAAGACTTCATCTACAAGCCGCAGGGGAATGGATTCGTGCTGTACAGCGTGGGAGAGAACCTGAAGGATGATGGCATGCGTCCATATCCGCCTCCTCCTCGTGCTCCAGGTTCCCCCAGCCGGGAGGGATACACCTATGAGAACGCCAAGGGCGAGAAGGTCGCCGACAT
>DASRZD010000125.1:0-3735 GCA_035686805.1 Armatimonadota bacterium | reverse complement strand
GCGGGCTGGACAATCATCGGCTATCCTTTCCAGACAGCCCAACAGTGGAGCAACTGCTTTATCTACAATCCCAATGCCACCCCGCCGCAGACGAGGTCAATCGCCGATGCCAGGGATGCCGGCTGGATATCCAGCGTACTGCTCTGGTGGGATTCGGCGGCGGCCAGCAGCCGTGATTGCGGAGTCGAGGACGACTACTCATACTCCTCGACGGTCGAGCCATGGCATGGCTACTGGCTTGCCAACAAGGTCAGTGACCTCCAACTCATCATTCCGCCGCCCTAGCCGTAGTCGGAGCATGGGAGCATGGCTGCCGCCACACCGGCCAGATGTGCCCCAATCGTGGCGATGTTCGTCACCAGGAGCACGGTCACCAACGCCTCCTTGCACACTTATGCCCAGGACGGTTCGTACAGGGCGACGATCTCGGCCGTAAAACTGGTAATTCTTTCACCGATTGTTCACAACATTTTGGGGTAGTTGTGCGTCTAAGTAGTAGGTAAGGCAGCAGTGCAATCGTCCACGCGCTGACATGCTGTTTAGGAAAGGAGCCACATCAAAGATGAGATGTAGTCGTAATCGCTTTCGAATCCCGGTAGTTTTACTAGTATTTCTGCTATTCTGCTCCGGGGCCTGGGCGCTGAATAACCCTTGGCCCATGTTCCGCCACGATCCTCCCCACAGCGCGGTGAGTCCTTATGGTGACCCCGCACCGAATCTCCCGGCCTGGAGCTACCAGGTCGGCGGAGGCCTTTCGTCTCCGGTCATCGGCGACAATGGAGACGGCACCTCCACTATCTACATAGGCGGCGGATCGGGATACCTCTGCGCGTTGAACATGGACGGCACCCTGAAATGGGCGGCCTACTATAGCATCAGCCGGTCCACTCCGTGCGTCGGTCCCGATGGGACGATCTACGTGGGCGGACGGGGCCTTGTGGGCACTTACTATGTCTACGCCCTGGTGGCAGTCAACCCCCTGGATGGCAGCCAGAAGTGGGCTTCCGCAGTCGGCGGCGAGATCACAAGCTCCCCTGCTGTAGTGGACGGCGTAGTATACGTTGCCGATAGGGCAGGGTCCGGGTATCTGTACGCGATTGATGCAGCGACAGGGACTCGGAAATGGCGATACGCCACAGGCGGCGGAGTCCATATGTGCTCGCCCTGCGTCGGCCCGGATGGGACCGTCTACATAGGCGGCGGCAGCCGCCGGCTTCGCGCGGTGGATGGAACAACCGGTTTGGGGAAATGGTCTTTCACGACGGGCTCGAACATCATGAGCTCGCCCGCTCTCAGCAATGATGGCAGCCGAGTCTACGTCGGCTCGTGCGATGGCTACATGTACGCCATTAACACTGCCGACGGCACTAAGGCCTGGCAGGTTCCCGTGCCGCTCATCGCGGCAAGCACTTCTTCCTCCCCGGCTGTTGCGCCGGATGGGACAATATACATTGGCTCGAATGGTACTTCAGCGACACTCACCTCGGGAACAGTCCATGCCATAGCCCCGAATGGAGTGCCCAAATGGGAGTATCAGACTACTTTTGACATCCGCTCGTCACCCGCAGTCAGCGCCGACGGGACGGTATACATTGGCGTGATGGATGGTAGTATACTTGCCTTAGACCCCAGCGGGTACGTAAAGTGGAGTTACCTGGCGAACGGCGGCATATACGGGTCGCCGGCAATTGCCGCGGATGGCAGTGTATACGTGCAGACAATCGGAGGCGTGCTCTACGGCAACCTGACCTGCACTCCGCCGACGACAACCCCGCCAAGCAATCTGACTGTGGAGCTCACCTCGGACTCCAGCACGCACCTGGCGTGGCAGGACAACTCCGGCGATGAGTACGGCTTCGTCGTCCAGCGCAAGGTAGGCAATTCCGGCACATATGGCGACATAGGCAAGACGGCTGGAACGGCGTTCGACAATACGGGCCTCGGCTCGGGCATCACTTATTATTATCGAGTCTGCGCATATCAGGAAGGCGGGAACTCGCTTCCCTCGAACGAAGTCAGCGTACTCACTCCCGGTTTGCCTGCGCCGGAGAATCTGACGGCTACTCCGATCAACGGAACCCAAGTTGACCTGGCCTGGTCCGGCGTATCGGGCGGAGCACTCGGTTACAGGATCGAGCGCATGCAGGGGCCGGTCGGCCCATTCCGCCAGATTGCCAGGGTAGGCCCGGGCGTCACGGCCTACAGCGATATTAGCGTATATCCGGCGATGAACTACTATTACCGCGTGCGGGCGTATGATGCCATACTGAACTCCAGCCCGTCCAATGAGGCATGGGCGGCCACCCCCGGGTACAACGATTACCGAAACATCGTATGGGGAGACACCACTCGCAGGCAGATAGCGCTCACGTATGATGCGGGTACGGCTGCCATACAGCCCAGCCTGCTGAATACCCTCAGGGATATGCAGGTCTACTGCAACTTCTACGTCACCGGCTCGGTGGCTCAGACTCAGCCGTCACTGGTGAAGAGAATCGCTGACGAGGGCCATCTGCTCGGCAACCACAGCGTAGACCATCCGCAGTTCCCGTTCATCACGGACACGGCTATCAAGTGGCAGCTCGATACCACTGATGAAATCCTCTATGCGATCACCGGTCACCGAACCAGGCCGTGGTTCCGAGCGCCCTATGGTGCGCTGAATCAGCATGTGATCGAACAGTTGAGACTGAATGGATATGGGAGTGCATTCTGGACGGTAGACTGCGGCGACGCATCCTGGGGAGCGAACCGATATGAGCAGATAGACCGGATCACCAACAATGCCGCCCCCGGAGCGCTCGTTTTGAGCCACTGCACAGTCGGCGAGACCGCGGCGGCAGCTCCGACTATCATCGACAATCTGAGACTGGATGGCTATGACCTGGTGACCGTGCCGGAGTTAATTGCCCCGGTTCAGATAACCAAGACGTTGCTTCCGGGTTGGAACCTGGTTTCGCTCCCTCTGGTGCCGGCGAACACCACGCCAATGGTTGTATTCCGAGGCGTGAACATCTCAGGAGGCAACATGTATGGCTGGGATAATGAGACTAACTCGGCGAAGATGTTCGATGCGGCCAATCCCGGGGCCTTTGGCCAGATAAACCCTGACGAAGGGTATTGGGTCTATGTCTTGGAACCGACGACCATGAAGATCAATGGCGACGTGGCGTTCACCGAGCGGCATATCAAGCTGCCGCAGACTTTGCCGGATCCGAGGAATGGGAAGACCATCATCGGCTACCCATTCGTGACGGTGCAGCAGCTCTCACACTGCAAAGTCTATAACCCGAATGCCGCGCATCAGAAGACCCTGCCCTTCGGCGCAGCTGCGGCGGCTGGATGGATCTCGGGCTCGTTGGAATCCTGGGATCCAGTCACGCAGAAGGCGACTGTCGTGGGCATCGGCATAGGAAAGCGCGATACCAACAAGCTCGAGCCCTGGCATGCTTACATCGTCACCAGCTACGTCAACGAACTGGAGCTCATAATCCCGCTGCCTGGGTTGGAATAGCAACTGCAGTCCTAAGGTTGCAGACCGCAGGCCGGGATTCGTCCGGCAGACGGTATCACAAGGCGGAGTCAGACTTTCCCGGCTCCGCCTTGACTTTTGTCGGCTTAGAGCCTAAAATTCACCTACTGCCGTTAAGGAGACAAATTGCATGTATCTCACTCGTCTTCACAAACTGATTATCGTGGCCGTGCTGGTTTTGCTTCCCTCGATCCTGATGGCCC
>DASRZD010000124.1:0-9426 GCA_035686805.1 Armatimonadota bacterium | reverse complement strand
GAACTTGTCCGCCGTCCGCTTGCGGCCGAGTTTGGTTTCTATCCGCCGAAGGAGCTCCTGCAGGTCCTCCGGGTGAAGGTCGGTCTCTATCTCGACAACCCCATTGACGAACGGCGGCTGCTCCGGCCGACCCTCCGCAGGGGTTCGATAGAACGTGGAAATCCCGGCGACCGAAAACTGCCGGGCAAGCAGCTTCAGCGCATTCCGGATATTCTTCTCAGGTTCGATATTCGATCCTACTGCGATGAATACTCTGCTCATAATAGTTCATCGTTCCGGGTTCCGCGTTCAGAGTTGGAAGTTCGACGTTCGATGTTCGACGTTCGTATGATCTCCACCCCGACACTCCGTGCAAACCTCAGCGCCGTCGGCTTCTCGACCGTCACCTGTGTCTGCTCGACCCGCGGGTCCTCCAGGCAAATCTCCGCCACTCGCTCAGCCAGCGCCTCGACCAGATGGTAGCTGGAATCCTCGACCATTGCGACGATGCGCTTCTTGAGCGCCCGGTAGTCAATGGCGTCCTCGAACCGGTCGCTCTTCCCCGCCTGCCGCAAGTCTGCCGAGAGAACGACGTTGATGACCACGTCCTGCTTCTCCCGCCGCTCCTCCTCACCCACGCCGATAATGCACCTTGCGACCAGGTCCCTAATGAGTATCTTGTCCATTTTTGTTGGAAGTTGAACGTTGAGCGTTGTATTCCCTCAGGTGCCTTCCTCCATCCACGAACACTACCTCGCCCGTGAGGAAATCGCTCTTCGCCAGATACACAACCGCATCGGCCACATCCTGAGGGTCGCCATGCTTCCTCAGCGGCACGGTGTCCTTCAGCAAATCAAGATAGCTCTCATCTTTCCCCGGCGGCGGAAGGATCAGCCCCGGCGCGACCGCATTCACTCTGATCTCGGGGGCGAAGTCGAGCGCCATCATCTTCGTGAGGGCCGCCAGCACGTGCTTGCTGAGAATGTATCCCACATGATTCCAGTCTGCATCCTCGATCCGCGAATCGAGCAGGTTGATGATCATCCCCCGCCCGACGAGGCGCTTGAAGTCTCTCGCCAGCACGAACGGCGCCCAGGCATTCACCTGCATATTGGTTACCAGACTGTCGAATGTGATGTTTTCCAGCTTGTCGGGCGGGAATATGGAGGCATTGTTCACCAGTATGTCGAGGCTGCCGGCCGTATCGAGCGTCCGCCTGATGAGGGTCTCGTACTCCTCCGGCTTCTCGAAGTCGGCCTGGATTGTCCAGGAATCCACGCCCTTGCCGCGAACCTCCCGGCAGAGTGTTTCTGCCTCATCCGCCGAGCCCCGATAATGGATGATGACGTTCGCTCCCTCATCTGCCAATGAGAGCGCCGTCTCCCGCCCAATCCGCTTCGCCGCACCCGTCACGAGCGCCGTCTTACCCGTCAACTCTCTACCGTTCACTGTTCACTGATCTCGTTTATCCTGGCGGCAAGCTCGAAATCCTCTCCCGTGAGTCCGCCGGCCTTGTGGGTCGAAAGCTCCAGATCCACTCTGTTGTAGTAGATGCAGATGTCCGGATGATGGTCCATCTTCCGTGCGACCTCCGCCACCTTATTCACGAAATCCATCGCCTGGTCGAAGTTCGCGAACTTGAACTCGCGCCTGATCGAGTTCCGCAGCAACTCCCAATCCGGAACCTGGCCCAGCGCCTTCCGAATCTCATCATCCGCCAACCGCTGCTCGGTCATAGCCATCGCATTCCCTCCGCTCGTTCAAAGTTCGAAGTTGGACGTTCGATGTTCGACGTTCGGCCCCTAGGCCGCCACCATCTCCTCCGATCTTATCGCTCCTCTAAGATCCTGTATAGAAACCTGCTTCCCAATCAACTCCCGTGCGTCGCCCTGCCGACCATAGATATTGCAGGTCATCACACCGCGAACCTTGCCGTCCTTCAGATAGTAGATGACGCCGGTGTCATTCTCTTTCTCCCAGTCGGCGAAGGTCTCCAGCTTCGAAGAGAGGTCGCCCACCGCCTCATAGCCGAACTCGAAGAGGTCCGACCAGAAGTAGGGCATGTAGTCATACGGCTGATTCGCGCCCGCCATGTTCCGCCCGGCATAGGTCCCCTGGGTCACGCCATTGTCCCAGTGCTCAATCCTCATCCGCTGCTCGAGCGCCAGGTAAAGGAAGTCGGCATTGTCCCCGGCCGCGAAGATGTCGGGATTCGAGGTCTGGCACAGCTCATCCACGTAAATGCCGTTGCCCATCTTGAGGCCCGCCTGCTGAGCGAGCTCGACCGCCGGCACTATCCCTAGCCCGGCGATCAGCATGTCCGATTCAACGCGCTCGCCGTTTCTGGTCTGGGTGACCCACTTCCTGCCTGATTGCTCGATTGACGCCGGCACATCGCCTGAGAGAATCCTGACGCCCCGCTCCTGATACAGGGATTGAAGCGCCTTGCCAAGGTACTCGGGGAACACTCGGCTGACCACGTATGGTTCGGGGTAGATCATCGTCACATTGATCTTGTTCTGGTTCAGCGACGACGCCAGCTCCGATCCGATGAACCCGCCCCCGATGACGACCGCCGATCTCCCTTCGCTCGCATCCCGCCTGCAGCGAACGTAGTCCTCCAGATAGCGGTAGTAGCAGATCCCCCACAGATCGCCGCCGGGGATATCGAGGGTCCGAGGGACACCGCCGGTTGCAAGCAGCAGCTTCTCATATTGCCAATCATGTCCCTCATGGTCCGTCACGGTCTTATCTGCCGGGTCAACCCTGGTCACGCTCGTGCCGAGAGCGACATCCACGCCATTCTCGGCATAGAAAACGCTGTCATAGGGGAAGATGTCGGGTATCGTTTCCTTGCCCGACCACAGCTTCTTCGTCATCGGAGGACGGTCATAAGGCAGGAACTTCTCGCGGCATAGAATAAGGATCGGGCCGTTCTTGTCATGCTCCCTGATGCCGGCAACGGCCCATCCGCCCGCTACCCCGCCACCGACGATGATGTATTTATAGGCCTGCTTCCACATGTGGGACCTCCTGAAAACTCGTCCTGGGTCGGTCGGTTGCGATGCTCGTCAGACAAGTCAGACTGGTCGGACACGTCAGACTCTCGCAACAATCGAACAAGGCTGTTTTACCCAGAACGTGCAGGAGTTCAAAAGAGGTAGTTCGCTTGGAGGACTAGCGGTTTCCGGTCACACCCATTTCGGCCAATCGCTCGTGGAGATGCTCGGTCAGGTCGTAGCTATCCAGGTCCTCGATCGGCACCCAGCGGGCATCGGATGCATCATCCCCAGGAGCGAGTTCCCCGCCGATAACCTCGGCAAAGTAGTCAATGATCACGTAGTGATAAGTGATTCGTGATGCGTGATCCGTGACTTTCCGAATGGATGGGTTCCCGTTCGACGTTCGATGTTCGATGTTCGAAGTTGGACGTTCGATCAGCAGGTCATACACCCCCGCCACTTCACCCACCTGGACCTCGAGCCCCGTCTCCTCGCGAACCTCCCGCTTCAGCGCCTCCACGAGTGTCTCGCCCCATTCGACGCTCCCGCCGGGTATGGACCACTTCCCCTTCGACGGCTCGACCCCCCGCGCGCCATCTCGCACTATCACCCCCGCCACCGCGGGGACCGGCCTACGCCTCGGTCCGCTCAACCGTCTCTCCCTTCGAGATCAACTGATAAAACTCCCACACGGCTAGGAGCGTGACGGCGGTGAGTGTGATATTCACGGCTGGGTATACCAACGTGGTCCACACATGCCAACCAGTCATGGGCTCAATCACTCTGCTTAGTGCCAGCTCGATCATCAAAACGGGGACCAGGAATGTGATCCCCAAGGCAATGAAGGATATTACATGACCGGCATTCACTATCCAGTCCTTGACCCCATGCTTGATGCCTTGCCAAACGCCGAGATTCCTTACTACCGTTGCAAATGGTACCAACATCAGCAAGAGAGTGATGTAAGTCAGCGCCGCTTCCATAGTGAAAAAGAAGTTGCTTGTCTCGCCAGTTCGGTCCGAGAACATCTTGATGATCTCCGGTAGCTGAAGGACGAAGCTGGAGAGTGCTATGAGAAGGAACAGCCCTGCAATAGGCTTGAAGTAGCAAACCGATGCCTTGAGGAATGAGTTGAGGGTCACTCTCCCATCCCCTTGCTTGAGCGATCCGATCACAGCGGAGATGATGGCTGCATTCAGTATTGCTTGCACAAGCATCCACACGCCGGCCGTGACCACAAACGCTCGCATCGGCTGCGGGGAGATAGTGACTCCTTTAGCGATATTCTGGAGGCCGAGCACGAAGCTTCTTGGCACAACGACCAGCACAGCCAGCGCTACTATGCCGCATGACACAAGGGCCAACTGCAGGAAACGGGCATCCCCCGCATATTCCTCATCGTCGTGAAGCTTACCCAGGCGAAGGTACAGCCAGGGCAAAGCAAGCAAGAGAACAGCGGCAATCACCACTATTTCGCCAGTGCCACTGCCCAGGCCCGAACGCGGAAAAAACCACTGCAGGGCACCCACAACAGTGTCCGGTAGGCTGCCTGATAGGATAAGCGGCAAGTTCTGAATCGGTACCGGATTCGCGTGCCTTATCCCGTTGGCTCTAGCAGCGAGATAATGCTCTGTGACGGTGGCCTCGGTCAGAACTCCAGTCAGGCTCAAAGCCGCTATTACCCCAAAGACAAGGACAATCCACTTGCGCCGCCAGAGACCCTTCCATGCCTTCAGATAGATTCCGGCCAAGTCGTTAAGATTGATCATCTTCTTTGGCCCGGTTTCATAGAAGAAGGACAATGGCAATCTAGCGAACCCCACTAGCCCCACCACACCAAGAATCACGAGGGCAGTCATGACCGTGCGGCCGAATGTATAGATAGAATCCATGCTGAAGAAGGTGTCAGCAATGATCCATATCCCCACGCCGCCAAACGCCATCATCCACAGATTCACCCAGGGAACACGCTTCCACATATCCTTCTTCTCCGCTTGCCTGCCATCATATCACATCCCTCCCATTCCCGCCATGCGCGCCTCCATTGGCCATTAACCATCAGCCATAAACCATCCCCCTAATTTGACCATCGTCCGCGAAATTTGTTACAATACATGTCACAATTCATTCTCGGAGCAGGCCATGTACTATCCGACTAAGGAAGAGTTCGTCCGACGCTCGAAGCACGGGAACCTCGTCCCCGTCTACCGTGAGATCCTTGCCGACATGGAGACCCCCGTCTCGGCATACCGGAAGATCGCCCGCGGGAAGTACTCGTTCCTTCTGGAGAGTGTGGAGGGCGGCGAGCGCCTGGCAAGGTACTCGTTCCTCGGCACTGACCCGTTCCTCATCTTCAAGAGCAAGGGTCGGGAGGTGCAGATCGTCGAGCGCATGAGGGCCGACAAGATCACTCTCAAAGAAGGCCAGGACCCTCTTCACATCCTGGAGGACCTCCTCGCCCGTTACAAGTGGGTGGATGATCCTGACTTGCCCAGATTCTGCGGCGGGGCGGTCGGATACATCGGGTACGACGCCGTTCGGTTCTTCGAGAAGCTTCCGGACGATACAGTTGATGACCTGAATATCCCTGAGTTCTTCTTCATATTCACCGATGTATTCGTCGTCTTCGACCACCTGAAGCACCGGATCAAGGTCGTCTGCAATCCCGAGGTCGGCTCGGACCCAGGCACGACTTACGACCTGGCGATCGAGAAGATAGACGAGATCGTCCAACGCCTGAAAGAGACCCCTCTTCCTCCGAGCGAGTCCCGAGGCGAGGCGAAGGTCCTCAAGCCGAAGTCGAACATGACCCAGCCGCAGTACGAGAAGATGGTCGAGGCGGCGAAGGAGTACATCAAGGCCGGTGATATCATCCAGGTCGTGCCCTCGCAGCGGCTGTCCGTTCCGCTGAACGTGGATACATTCGATGTCTATCGAGCCTTGCGCTCACTGAACCCGTCGCCGTACATGTATTATCTCCACTATGAGGATATCAAGATCATCGGCACCTCGCCTGAGATACTGGTCACCGAGGATCGGGGGACCGTGACCGTCCGCCCGATCGCCGGGACTCGCTGGAGGGGCAAGACGGAGGCCGAGGATCAGGCGCTCGCGGAGGAGTTGCTCGCCGATGAGAAAGAGCGCGCAGAGCACATAATGCTCGTTGATCTGGGCCGAAATGATCTCGGCCGAGTCTGCAAGTATGGCACGGTTGAGGTTGGCGAGCTGATGATCATCGAGCGCTACTCGCACGTGATGCACATCGTCTCGAATGTCACCGGCGAGCTTGCGGACGGGTTGGACCAATTCGACGTATTGAGGGCGACTTTCCCGGCGGGCACTGTCTCGGGCGCGCCGAAGATTCGGGCGATGGAGATCATCGAGGAGCTGGAGCCCACCAAGCGGGGCACTTATGCCGGCGCGATCGGCTATTTCAGCTTCTCGGGGAACATGGACACTTGCATCACCATCCGAACCATCCTGGTGAAGGACGGGGTTGCCTACATGCAGGCAGGCGGCGGAGTGGTCGCCGATTCCGTCCCGGCCAATGAGTTTCAAGAATCCATGAACAAGGCCGGCGCCCTCCTGAAGGCAATCGAAATGGCGCAGAAGGGGCTGGATTGACAGAATGGCTAATGGTTGATGGGTGTTCCAGTACTCCAGTACTCCAACACTCCATTACTCCACAAGGAGCGAAGCATGATTCTCATGATCGATAATTATGACAGCTTCACCTACAACCTCGTCCAGTATCTAGGCGAGATGGGGGAGGAGCTTCAGGTCTACCGGAATGACAAGATCACGGTCGAGGAGATCGAGCGCCTGAAGCCGGCTAAGATCATCATTTCGCCCGGCCCATGCTCGCCGAAGGAAGCTGGGATCTCGGTCGAGACGATCAAGCATTTCGCGGGCAAGACGCCGCTCCTGGGGGTCTGTCTCGGGCATCAGAGCATCGGATACGCCTTCGGTGGCGATGTCGTTCGCGCCGGGAGGCTCATGCATGGCAAGACCTCCATGATCCATCATGACGGCAAGGGCGTATTCAAGGGCCTGCCGAATCCATTCGAGGCCACGCGCTATCACTCGCTGGTCATCAAGCGCGACACGATGCCCTCGTGCCTGGAGATCAGCGCCGAGACCGACATCGGCGAGGTGATGGGCGTCCGGCACAAAGAGTTCGTGATAGAGGGAGTCCAGTTCCACCCCGAATCCATCCTGACCCAAAACGGCAAGGACCTCCTGAGAAACTTCCTGGAGATGAGATGACCAAGGCCCGAACGCTCGATACTCAGGAGATAGTGCAGAAACTGAAGTCCGATGAGGCCAGGAAGCTCTTCGCGGATAATCACGTCCTCGCGGCCTATCTCTTCGGCTCAGTGGCTGAGGGACGAACGCACGCACACAGCGATGTGGATGTGGCGATTGCCTTCCAGGACTCAGTGCCTGAATCTGAGTACTCCGATAGGCGGTTTGCGATCATTCTTGGGGTCATGGGTCTTCTTGAATTCGATGATGTTGACGTTGTGCCCTTGAATAGAGCGCCCCTGCTTCTTGTTCATGAGGCGCTTAAGCAGCCGGTGACCATCTATGTTGCAGACCAGGAGAAAGCTTCCGAGTTTGAGATCATGGCGCTCGGCTTGTCATACGATTTCATGCCTATTCTGGATTCCTATATCGCCGAGATGCGTTCTAATATCAGGAAGGGTGGGCTGGGATGACTGAAGACAGGATTATCTACCGGCGACTCCAGAAGATCAGGGAAAACCTGGGATTGCTTCGTTCGGCTGCCAAAGAGCCATTTGACAAGTTTGTGTCTGACGACATGCTTCACTCGGCCACTGAGTATGCACTTCAAGTGAGCATACAGGCAGTCGCAGACATCTGCGCATATCTTGTCAAGATGGCTCAGGTCAAGATGCCGGACGAGTATCGGGATCTTGCCGCAATGGCCAGCCGTCTGGGGGTATTCCCGAAGGAATTCGCTGAAAACGTTGTGGGAATGATAGGCATGCGGAATGTTCTGGTCCACATGTATCTGGATGTTGATCTGTCGAAGGTTTACCACATACTGCAAGACCACCTGGATGATTTCAACGAGTTCGCAAAGTACGTGGATGCCTATCTCGAGAAAGAGGGAATCGCATGATCAAAGACGCCATACGCAAAGTAGTCGAGAAGGAGAATCTCAGCGAAACCGAGGCCGCGGATGTCATGCGCGAGATCATGGATGGAGAGGCGACCCCTTCCCAAATATCCGCCCTGGTCACCGCCTTGCGGATGAAAGGCGAAACGGTTGACGAGGTGACGGGTTTCGCCCGAATCATGCGGGAGAAAAGCATCAAGATCCCGACTAAGTGCAAGGCGACTGCCCTCATAGACACGTGCGGCACGGGCGGCGATCGGATGAATACCTTCAATATTTCCACCGCCTCGGCGTTCGTCGTGGCAGGCGCGGGTGTGGCGGTCGCTAAGCATGGCAATCGGGCCATGTCCAGCAAGTGCGGCAGTGCGGACGTCCTGGAGGCGCTGGGGGTCAACATCGGCCTTGGACCGGAGGCGGTCGGCCGGTGTATTGACGAAGTCGGCATCGGATTCATGTTCGCGCCAGCGCATCATCCCTCCATGAAGCATGCGGTCGTGCCGCGTAAGGAGATCGGCATTCGCACGGTGTTCAACATCCTCGGCCCGCTGACCAATCCTGCAGGCGCGAAGCGGCAGCTCATAGGCGTATTCGATGCTCACCTTACCGAGTTGATCGCCGGTGCCCTTCTCAAGTTGGGCAGCGAGCGAGCCATCGTTGCTCACGGGCTCGATGGGATTGACGAGCTTTCGACGGTCGGGAAGACGAAGGTTACCGAGCTCGTGGACGGCGCTCTGAAGACTTACGAGATGACCGCCGGTGACGTGGGTCTTCCGACCGCCAAACCTGAAGACTTGAGCCAGGGCGAGGATCCTACGGCCAGCGCCCGAATCCTCGAGGCAATTCTAAGCGGCAAGACCGGCCCGGGGCGGGACATCGTGCTCCTGAACGCCGGGGCTGCCCTGAATATAGGCGGGAAAGCAGGGACGATCCAGGAAGGCATCGCCCTCGCAGCGGACTCGATTGACGGCGGCAAGGCCGCAAGTGCCCTGGACGGGTTGAAGAAGCTGAGTCAGCAACTGGCATCCGACAAATAGCATAGCAGGAGGCTTGCATGGCGATAAAGATAAAATGTCCCGAGTGCGGGACTGAATATAATGTGCGTGATGAAAGGGCCGGCCAGACCGGCAGGTGCAGGTGCGGCAATCTGATCAGCATTCCGAGTGAGGAAGCGCCGTGTATGGCCGAGTCTCCCAAAGCCGCTCGGAAACCGAGGAGAGGGATATTCGTCGGCCTGGGCATAGTCTTGTGTGCCGCCGGCTCTGTGCTGGCAGGCTACACGGCGACATCCCCAGCGCCCATCCA
>DASRZD010000123.1:0-2439 GCA_035686805.1 Armatimonadota bacterium | reverse complement strand
TCCGAGCTGCCGCTCGTCCTGATGACTTACTACAACCTTGCCGAGCATTATGGGCTTGCAGGGTTTGCGAAGGATGCGGCGGAAGCCGGTGTGGATGGGGTGATTCTTAGCGATCTCATCCCGGAGGAGGCCGGCGAATGGAAGCCGGCGGCGGATAAAGCCGGAGTCAGCACCATCTTCCTTCTCGCGCCGACGAGTACGGACCAAAGAATCCGCAAGGTTGCACAATTAGGTACGGGTTTTATATACTGTGTATCGAGAACCGGCGTCACGGGCGCAAAGGCCGAGATGGCCCAGGGCGTCCGCGAACTGGTCAGTCGGATTAGGGCAATGACCGACAAGCCGGTCGCAGTGGGCTTCGGGATCTCCAAGCCGGAGCACGTTCGTGAGGTCTGCGAGTATGCGGATGGAGCAGTCGTCGGCAGCGTGCTCGTGAACCTGATCGCCGAGAATGCCGGCAAGCCGGAATTGTTGCGCGAGATAGGCATGCTGGTTTCTGCCCTAAAAGCAGGGACCAAAGGACTTTAGACGTTAGACTTTAGACTCTAGGAAAGGCTGATTCCACCTAAAGTCTGTAGTCTGTAGTCTAAAGTCTGGATTGGGAGGATGTTCGGTTGTATACTAAGGAGCAGTTTTCCAAGCTTATAGACCATACTTTGCTGAGATCATCGGCGAGCGCCGAGGATATCATGGCGTTCTGCGCGGAAGCCAAGCAGCACCACTTCGCGGCTGTGGTCGTGCTGCCGTTCTGGGTGCCCCTTGCCGCAAGGGAACTGCAGAGCAGTGACGTGAAGGTCTGCACCACAGTCGGCTTCCCTCATGGCGCATGCACCCGGGCAGTGAAGGTCTATGAGGTTCGAAATGCGGTCACTCTTGGCGCGGAGGAGTTGGATGTCGTCATTAACATAGGTGCGCTGAAGTCGGGCGACGTGGATTATGTCCGCCGCGAGCTTATGGAAGTCGTCGGCTCGGCGAACCTCTCCGGCATGACCCAGGACGCCAAGCGCACGCTCGTGAAGGTTATCATCGAGGCCCCATATCTCACCAAGGAAGAACTGGTCACCGCATGCGAGATCGTTCGGGATGCAGGCGCTGATTTCGTGAAAACGTCCACCGGAACGTGCCACAATGGGGCGGCGAGCGTTGCGGAGGTTCAGGCAATTCGCGACGTCGTCGGCTCCACCATCGGCGTCAAGGCTGCGGGCGGGATCAGGACCATCGAGCATGCGATGGACCTCTTGGATGCCGGCGCAAATCGCCTCGGGACGAGCACCGGCGTCGCCCTTGTCCATGCCTATGATCCGGATGAGTTGCTGAAGGCATCGAGATAAGGCAAGTTATCAGTAACCAGTGACCAGTGATCAGCCGGACTGATGACTGATTACCGATAACTGATTACTAAGAACTATGCCATTATACACCGTCAACGCCATAGTCCTCCGCCGGATGAATTTCAGCGAAACGGATCGCATCGTCACCCTCTATACCCGCGAGCATGGGAAGATTTCCGCCATCGCCAAGGGATCACGCAAGCCCATAAGCCGCCTCTCAGGCGCGACCGAGACCCTCACCTACGGCAAGGTCGCACTCGCCACCGGCAAGAACCTCGAAGTCGTCACCCAGTTCGAGGTCAAGGAATCCTTCCCCCGAATACGGGAGGACCTGAAGCGGCTCGCCTATGCGGGGTATTGCGCGGAGCTGACGGATGTCCTAACTGAGGACCGTCAGCTGAGCTTTGATCTCTTCGACCTCCTGCTCTCGACCCTCTACCTCATGGAGCGCCCGAACGACCCCGAGAAGATCGCCCATATGTTCGAGCTGAAGCTCATGAAGCTCCTGGGATACGAGCCTGCCCTGGATGAGTGTCTCCGATGCCGAAAGCCCCTGCCGGTCAGTGACTTGTTCTTCAGCCCGTCGCTGGGGGGGATGGTCTGTAGAGAATGCGGCCCTCTCCCCGATGATGCCATCCAGATTCCGCAGGCCGCCATCGAGGCTATGCGAGGTCTCCTCGAAGCCGACGCTCCCGAAGTCGAGCGAATGGAGATCCCCGATACCGCCATGGACTTCATCGCCCGAGTGATGAGGTGGTATATCCGCTACCGGGCCGAGAGAGAAATAAAGAGCCTGGATTTCCTCCAGGCTCTCAAGGTTTCCAGCTAGATGTCGGTCACCGTCTACGGAACGATCATTGACTTATAGTTCTCTCTCCACGTGAACCAGTAACCCCTCCAGGGTTTCAGTGAGTCCTCATAAGGGGTGTCATCGCAGACGCCTACGATTCGTGAGACTTGAGCCACGTTGTCCCACCAGACGCCCGTTGAGTTGATCCAGCCTTCGCCGTATGGATAGCATGCCTCCGCGAATGAAAGTACCTGGCCGCCGTCGCTCAGGCATACTCCGGTAAGAGGATCCTCTTTATAGCAGGCAGGGTCCAGCCTG
>DASRZD010000122.1:0-26074 GCA_035686805.1 Armatimonadota bacterium | reverse complement strand
GACGGATCGGAAGCAGGTGATCATTCGGTTTGCGGTGGGTATCAGACTCGCGCCGGATGTGTCGAGGGATCTGAAGAAGAAGTACCCTGAGCATGTGTTCCTGCCCGATCGGGTGATCCTTCATTCGGCGACCCCGAGGCTGGTCAGGATGCTGGGATACATATTGGATGATCTCCCGGCCGCCCTCGAGGAGTCGAAGGAGATCTACCTGGCGAGGATTTAGCAAAGTGTGGGAGTATGGGAGTGTGGGAGTGAAGGCGCCGGAAGGAAAAGGATTGCGTGGGAGGGAAACGGTAGATTGGTGAGCGATGAGAGATCGAACGCTTGATACGATTGTTCAACGAGTCGTCGAGACTGAGCATCCCGAGCGCATTATCCTGTTCGGCAGCAGGGCTCGGCAGACTGCTCGTCCGGGCAGCGACTACGATCTGCTTATTGTCAAGGAGTCGGATCAGCCTCGATATCGGCGGTCTGTCCAGTTGTACACCAGACTGGCGGACGTGTCCGCGGAGGTAGATATCCTGGTCTACACCCCGGAGGAGATCGCTGAGTGGAGTGCCGTTCCACAGGCTTTCGTGACAACTGCTGTTCGAGAGGGCAAGGTCTTGTATGAAAGACAAAGCTGACCTGGTTCGGGGTTGGGTTAGGAAAGCGGACAGCGATCTGCTGGCATTGGAGGCCTCTCTCACTGTTGGCGCATTGGATGCAGCCTGCTTTCATGCCCAGCAGGCTGCCGAGAAGTATCTTAAGGCATATCTGGTGGCCAAGGGCATTGAGTTTCCCCTAACTCACAATCTGTCCAAATTGCTGGAACTCTGTGCAACGGTTGATCCATCCTTTCGCTCTATGGAGTCCATAGCAGAACCCCTTACTCCTTATGCCGTAGAGATGAGGTACGATAGCGACTTCTGGCCGGATGTAGGCGTGGCCGAGGAAGCCAAAGCTGCGGCTGTGACCGTGAAACAGTTTGTGTTAGCCCGCATAAGTGACTGATGGGCTTCTTAATATCCTTCTGTGCCATCTGTGGTTCTTCTGTGTAATCTGTGGTTATCCCTAAGGTAGACGAATGCGCAAAGTCATTATCATCGGTGGTGGGGCGGGGGGAATGCTCGCGGCCGGAAAGGCGGCGGAGTGCGGGGCGAGCGTCGTCCTGCTGGAGAAAAACGGCATCCTGGGGCGGAAGATCCGGATCACCGGCAAGGGTCGGGGCAACATCACCAATACCGCCGACCTGGATGACTTCATCGCTGCCTTCGGCCCGAACGGCAAGTTCCTCTACGGGGCATTCTCTCGATTCTCGAATCAGGACCTCATCGAACTCCTTGAACGACTCGGCGTGCCTACGAAGGTCGAGCGAGGCGGGAGGGTCTTTCCGCAGTCCGACCGGGCGGCGGACGTCGTCTCGGCTCTCGAGGCGTGGCTGAGGGAGCTTGGGGTGGAGATTCGGACGGGGATCAAAGCAATCGAACTTCGAACATCGAACGGTAAATCTGAGATCGAGGGGGTTCGAGTTTTTGGCGGAGTGATGGCGGCAGACGCGGTCGTATTGGCTACCGGCGGGATCACTTATCCGCGGACCGGCTCGACGGGCGATGGATATCAGTGGGCGGCGGAGGTGGGGCATACCGTGATTCCGCCGAGTCCATCGCTCTCCGCATTGGAGGTCCAGGAGCCTTGGGTCTCGCAGCTTCAGGGACTGAGCCTCAGAAACGTCACCGCCACTCTCCATGCCGGCGGAAAGAAGGTTAGTAAGGAGTTCGGCGAGATGCTCTTCACCCATTTCGGGGTCTCCGGGCCGATCATCCTCACCCTCAGCAAGACCTACACCAAGCTGGAAGACAAGGGCAATGTCTGCCTGTCTATCAACCTCAAGCCGGCGGTCAAGCGAGAAGAGCTCGACGAGCGCCTGATTCGCGATTTCACCCAGACCCGGCAGTTCAAGAATTACCTCCCCGAGCTGCTACCGAAAACCTTGATCCCCGTATTCACCCAACTGAGCGGCATCCCGGCAGACACGCCCCTCAACCGGATCACCGCCCTGCAAAGACGCCGCATAATCGAGCTCCTGACCGATTTCCGCCTAACGATCAACGGCGCTCGGTCTGCGGATGAGGCCATCGTCACCGCAGGCGGAGTCTCGTTGAAAGAGATCGATCCGCGAACGATGGAGTCCAAGCTGGTGCGAGGGCTCTTCTTCGCGGGCGAGGTCATGGATATTGACGCCGTCACGGGCGGGTTCAACCTCCAGGCGGCATTCTCCACCGGCTGGGTGGCAGGGGAAAATGCTGCAAGAGGAAAACGGCCGGTTTCCGTCGAATAGATGAATACCATTTCGCATTGGAGGGATTGCTATGCGAACCATAGCTGTATTGCTGATTGCTGTGACGCTGGTATGTATCCCCACTTTCGCCGCCGACAAAGACAAGGACAAGCCCCAGCAGATCAACGTTCCGATGGCGGATCGTCCGATGCTGGCCGTCGTTGCGTTCGATGATGGCTCGCTCCAGAGACAGGAGTGGTGGGGATCGAGCTGGGATATTGGCAAGGGCCTTGCCGATATTCTGACGACTGTGATGCTTGAGAGGAGTAGGTATCGCCTGGTAGAGCGAAGCCTGCTGGAGAAAGTCACCGGCGAGCAGGACTTGGGAGCAGGCGGACGAGTGGATCCGGCAACGGCCTCGAAGATCGGGAAGCTCATCGGCGCGGACTATCTGGTCATGGGCAAGGTGACTACCTTCACCGTTGAGCAGAAGAAGATGGGAGGGCTTTTCAATCTGGGTGGCCTCACCGGGATAGGGACTGCGTCATCCAAGGCGCACGTGGCCGTTGACCTGCGGATCGTAGATGCGACGACCGGCGAGATATTGGGAAGCTATCCCGGCAAGGCAGACGAAAGCAAGGGATCTCTGACGATCGCCGGCGTCTCCGGTATCGGGGCGGTGGCCTTCGGAAGCTCTGACTTCAACAACACGATCCTCGGCAAGGCTTGCAGAAATGCGATCGGCCAGTGGTGCGACAACTTGAGCAAAGCCCAGGATTCGAGCACATTGGTTCTCACGCCGAAGCATCGGGCCGTGATGCGCCCGGATGGCGTCATACTGGATGTTTCGGGGACGACCGTTATTGCCAATTGCGGCACGGAGAAGGGTTATGCAGTCGGCGACAAGGTCGAGATCCACAAGAAATGCAAGGAGCTTAAGGACCCGGATACAGGGGAAGTCCTGCGGGTGACGACCGAATTGATCGGGACTGGAACGATCACCAAGTGCGATGCGAAGACTGCGGACATCGCCTGCACTATCACCAATACATCGCTCACCATCTCGGAGGGCGACTTGGTGAAATCTGTCCAGTGATCTCGGATTGGAGGAGAATATGATCAGGAGATTAGCGATTGCTTTGATTCTGCTGGGGATTGCCATTCCAGCGCTGGCCACCCAGCCCGGAGATGTGCTTATCGGCGACGACGTGGTTCTCCGCGTTCGCTTCCCTGCCGGGGGATATACCGTTGAGCAGCGGGCCGAGCAAGTAATGCTGAGGATCAACGAGCTGCTTGGTTCGCAGCCGTTCGATCCGTCGGATGTCAAGGTTGGGGTAGTGAACAAGGAGTGCGTGGTGCTGATCGGCGGCAACGTAATCATCACCGCCGACTCGGCGACCGCGAAGTACAACAAGAGCACGCCTCAGCAGTTGGCGGAGATCTGGGCGGCGAACCTGCGAAGAGTGATCCCGCAGGCGAAGAATAAGTCGGTAGGCTGAGACGTCGGCCATCGGTAGAAGACAAGAAAGAGCCCGTCCGAGGACGGGCTCTTTTCGTAAGTGGGGCGAGAAATGGGACTTGAACCCACGGCCTCCAGGGCCACAACCTGGCGCTCTAACCAGCTGAGCTACTCCCGCCACGGAAAAGCAGTAAACAGTTAACAGTGACCAGTGAACGGTGAACAGTCTTACTGCTAACTGATTACTGTTCACTGGTCACTCGAACTACATGGCGCCCCCGGCAGGACTTGAACCTGCGACCCACTGCTTAGAAGGCAGTTGCTCTATCCCCTGAGCTACGGGGGCAAATCCGGAGTACAAAGTACTTAAGTACAAAGTACAAAGAACAAAAACACAATCCGGAGTACAAAGTACTTAAGTACAAAGTACAAAGAACAAAAACACGGACCGGAGACTACTTGCCTTCGATCTTGCGCATCAAGGCATACAGCATATTGGCCAATTCGTCAGTTTGGGCGATCATGGCATCAGCCACGCTTCTCCCTACATACCCAAACCTTACAGCCAACTCGGCGGCTGTAGCTACCTCGTGGCACGACCGAAAGGCAAATCCAAGAAACTGCACAAACTCCGGGTCAGTCCGACAGCCTGCACCCTCCGCAATGTTCAAGGGCACTGAGTTCGCCGCTCGGCCGATTTGGCTGGTGAGCGAATACATCTCCTCCTTAGGAAAGGCCCGGCTGAATCGGTGTACTTCTTCGGCAAGATCCATGGCCTTCTGCCAGACCTTCAGTTCCTTGTACCTGTGCGGCATCTAGTTCTCTTTGTACTTTGTACTCCCTGGCTTTGTACTCTGAATGGAGCGGGAGACCGGGTTCGAACCGGCGACATCCAGCTTGGAAGGCTAGCGCTCTGCCAACTGAGCTACTCCCGCATGCCAAGCTTCCAGGCACAAGATATTATACCACAAAAGGCCCGCCTGTCAAGGCGAGCCGAGCTCTCCGAACTTCGAGAATGGTCGGGGTGGCCGGATTCGAACCGGCGACCTCGTGTTCCCAAAACACGCGCGCTAACCAAACTGCGCTACACCCCGAAATCGTTTATCGGCTTTCGGTTGCGATGCTCGTTTCGTCCCATCGTCTTTCGGTTGCGGCCCGGTGTACGCCCTACGCCATACGCAACCGATATGAGCCGCGTGCCGCCTGAGCGAGTGCCGCCGGAGCGAGCATCCCGATCCGTCGGGGCAACCCCAACCGACCAACGTTTTGCACTCTAATTATACCAATTCGGAGGCTGGAAATCAAGAAGTATCCGGGGTATGAACGGTCATGGGCGGCATGGAAGGGTATAATCCCATCGGTGGGAATCCAAATCGGCAGCAGGGAGCTGGAGAGTTGAACGAAAACTTCGACATAGGCAGAGTAACAAGAACCAGAGCGGAAGCTCAGGCCACATACGACAGGATCAGCAAGTGGTATGATCTCCTGGAGGGCCGGTGGGAGAGGAAGCTCAAAGATGTCGGACTTCGGAAGCTCGGAGTCCACGAAGGGGAAGTGGTCCTTGAAATCGGATTCGGAACAGGGTATGGAATGCTTGCCCTCGCGAGGTCAGTTGGCGCAACCGGACGCGTCTACGGGATAGACCTGTCCCCCAAGATGATCGAGATAACGCGGGAGAGGGTAGGCAAGAATGGGCTCGAGAGCCGTGTTGAATTCATTCAGGGCGATGCTCTGCAGCTCCCTTTCCAGACGGACTTCTTCGACGCTGCATTCATGAGCTTTGTTCTGGAACTCTTCGATACGCCCGAAATCCCGAAGGTGCTGCGCGAGTGTCTGAGGGTTCTGCGAGTCAGCGGACGAATCTGCGTGGTGTCACTGTCCAAGATGGGTGGGCCGAGCCGAATGCGAAGATTATACGAATGGGGGCACAGGGTGTTTCCCAGAATCCTGGACTGCCGTCCCATATACGTTGAGAGGGCGTTGAGAGAGGCCGGGTTCGCGGTCAGCGATGCGACTATCGGGTCAGTGGCCGGTCTTCCGGTAGAGGTAGTCCTCGCGACCAAGCCGGGGCAATGAGAGATCACTAGACTTCAAGCATCTCTCGAAACACAATAATCGAAGGTCAAGGCCTTTGAGCCAATCATTGGGCATATTGGGCTTCGCGGTCCATTATTTCCCAGGCCTTGCGGGTGTAGAAGCGGTAGTTATCGAGGGGCGTGCCGTTCGGGATGCGATGGTCGAGGCCCAGGACGCATCCGCCGGTGCGGACCATCGGTGGTATCTTGTATTCCAATTCGGCCTCGATCTCCTCTCTGCTTCGCCTCAGCACATGCTTGTCTATCCCACCCCAGAATGCCAGCCTCGCGCCGAAGGTCTCGCGAACCTGGACGATGTCCATCCCGGCGGCGGGTTCCATTGGATACATGACGTTGAGTCCGGCGTCGAGGAAGGCGGGGATGACGGCGTTCATATCGCCATCCGAGTCCTGGCTGAAGAGCCTCGCACCACGATCCCGGAGCATGTCCCAGATGCGACGGTAGTAGGGCCGGATGAACTCCTCCACCTGCTTCGGGCCAACCAGGGGACCGCTCTTGCCGGCGAGGTCCTCGTGGACGCTCAGTTCATCAACCTGGACAGCGGATGAAACTCGATCAAGCGCCTTGAAGGCCGTGTCGCCGATGGTTTGGAGGATGTCGTAGATCAACTCCGGCTGGGAGTAGAATGCGACGCAAAGCTCCTCCTCGCCCATGAGTTGGCGGGGCTCGTCGAATCCGCCGGGAATCCCGACTACCAGCGCATGCCCGGCCTGCCGGCGATCATGTGCCGCCTTCTCCCAATCCGCGCCGAACCGCTCCTCCGAGAACTCATAATGATGTTTAAGCTTGAGCCAGTCATCCATGTTCTTGACCGGATGATCGAGCGGGAGAGGAAGGGTCGCATAGCCCTTGGAGAGTTTCATTCGGCGGCCCATTCGGTCGCGAGTGATCATGTAATCGTCGGTCTCCTCGAGGATCACCTCCGGCTCCCCGCCGATCCAGCCGGTGTTCACGGGGATGCGCGCTCTCATGGGAGCACGGAACTTGTAGGCCGAGAGATCGAACTCCTCGGGGGTCGCACCTTGAGCCGCCCACTCCTCCTTCAGGCCGATGAGCGGGCCGAAGATCTCGGTGAACAGCGGCCGCTCGTTCGCCTGGAAGGTCATATAGTCCAGGTACTCCTCCCGCCGAACGGTCGGGGTCACTTTGATGGCGAGGGAGGCATGGCTGACAGGATTAGCTCTATGCACCATCTTGTGAGCCTTTCAATGCAACATCACAAATGTACCCGAAGGCTTCCCGACTACTCGGGATGGGATCATGTTCGATATATCAGGGGCGACCGGCACCGATCTGCCTTCCCATGCTTCATGGTAATCAGCATTCGTTCTTTGGGAGTCATATAGGGGAATCTTAGGGGTTGATGGCGGGAAATCCTGCCAGCCCACCTTTCCCGTCGTCTAGGGAAATTCAGGATTTGGGTAAGAGATACTCGGTGTGCGTAGAAAGACAGATGTAAAGGTAAGCGAGGTGGTGTTAAGTGAGAATCAGGCATATTCTGACAATCATCGGCATCGCATTCGTCATCCTGATAGTTGCCCTCACAGTCGTGCTATACCGCACCAGAGAGATCGCCGCCTCCAGCTATGAGGTACAAGCAGGGAGGTGGTGGGCAGTCGCTGCAGGAGGGTTCGACGATTTCGCCAGCCAAATCCTTAGTCTGAAGCCCGATCCGGCCTCTCAACCTGCTGTCTGCCACAATGCGAAAGTTCAGCTCCAGAACTTGAATACCATTTCTACCAGCGGAGACGTGCCTGAAGAATATGCCGGATTCCACGCTCAACTCTTAAAGGCTATGAGCACCAACAAGCGCTACTACAGGAAGATCCTGCAGCTCTGTGCACAGGGCGCAGAGGCGAACGGCACGATACTCTCCAGCTTGTCCGCCTTGGGCAACCAGGTCGAGGAGGAGTACCAGGATGCCTATGCCCGCATGCCGGGGATCGGCACCGTGATAGAAGAGGGTACGGCGACCGAGATCGACGAGCGTCTGGCAAAGATCTTTCAGCCCAAACCGAAGCCGGTCGAGCAGCTAAAGCCCAGAGTAGTTGAAGTGCCCAGGCGAGGATACTCACCGGATTTCCCTCCTGCAGTAGGAAGTATTGTGTTTGTGGAGACTCCCCGGAGGGTTGGTGTTAACCTCCGAGTAGCGCCGTCCTTGAACGCTGCAAGGGTGGAAGGCAGGGAACTCGTACAGTCCGGTGAGCGGGTGCTGGTGCTGGATCGCATTGGCTACTGGTTGTTCGTAGAGACCGCGGATGGGTACATGGGCTACATTCGGTGGTGGTATGAGGGTACGCCGTATGTAAGGCCTTGACGGCATCTAATCCAGCAATTCCCTGAGCACCTTCTTGGCAGATTGGAGGGCTCGGGCGCGGTGGGAGATGCGGTTTTTTTCGGAGGCGGGGAGCTGGGCCATGGTGAGGCCGAGGTCGGGGAGGTAGAAGATGGGGTCATAGCCGAAGCCGTTTTCGCCTCGCGGCTCGCGGGCGATCCGCCCCTCGCAAGTGCCCTCGACTAGGACCGTCTCGCCTTCGAGGGTGGCGATGGCGACGGCGGCTTTGAATCTCGCAGTACGCTCCTCGTCGGGGACGCCTTCCAGCAAATCGAGGATGCGCATGTACTTCTCCCGGTCGGTGGCTTCAGGACCGGCGAACCGGCTGGAAAGGATGCCTGGCTGACCTCCGAGGGCGTCAACCTCCAGGCCCGAGTCATCAGCAAGGGCGATTCGGCCGGTGGCTTGTGCGGCGGCTTTGGCCTTCAATTCGGCGTTCTCAGCGAAGGTGTTCCCGGTCTCGGGGGTTTCGGGGAGGTTGGGAAAATCGAGGAGTGAGAGGACGTCAATCGGCATATCCGATAAGAGCGATTTCAACTCCTCCAGCTTCTTCTTGTTACGAGTAGCGACGACTATATCCATGGCAATGATGAGTGATGAGTGATGAGTGAGCTGTGGGCCATGGGTGGCTAGAGAACACCTTCCAGAACAGAACGCTGTATGGCGAAGAGCTCGGTGATGCCCTTCTGGCCGAGGTCAAGGAGCTTGTTAAACTTCTCCCGGCTGAAGGGCAGGCCCTCCGCCGTGCCCTGGATCTCCACGAACTTCCCGCTGCCGGTCATGGCAACGTTCATATCCACGGCGGCGACGCAATCCTCGGTATACTGCAAGTCGAGCATGTCCTCACCGCCGACGATGCCCACGCTGATGGCGGCCACCAGATCGGTGATCGGGTTCTTCTTGACCAGTTTCTCTTTCACCAGCCAATCGGCGGCTTCGGCGAGGGCAACAAATGCGCCCGTGATGGAGGCGGTCCGAGTGCCTCCATCAGCCTGGATGACGTCACAGTCCATCCAGATCGTCCGCTCGCCGATTACCTTCATATCGAAGACCGAGCGAAGCGTCCGACCGACAAGCCGCTGAATCTCCTGAGTTCTGCCGCCGAGCTGACCCTTGGCCGCCTCGCGAACATTACGGGTGCGGCATGAGCGGGGAATCATCCCATACTCGGCGGTGACCCACCCCGTGCCCGAGCCCTTGAGGAATGGCGGAACTTTCTCCTCGACGCTTGCGGTGCAGATGACGCGGGTATCCCCTACCTCGATGAGGCATGAGCCCTCAGCGTACTTGATGTAGCCCCGAGTGATCTTTACAGGGCGGATTTGGTCGTTTGTGCGGCCGTCTTCTCTTGGCATGTGATCTCCTTCATATCCAATCCCCAGTTGATCCGGCGGACACCCGCAATCCTACTACCCAATAAGGGACTTCCTAATCCCGCAAACTGTTCCGTGTCGCCGGTGGTAAAGTAGGAATGCGCCGGCTCAGTGGTCGGGGGATTGAGCAGTCGCGCGTCAAAAAGGATATTGGCGGCTTCGACGGCCGTTTCCTCCGCCGGGTCAATGATCGTCATACCCGGCCCAGCCTCTTGCTTGATGAACCTGTTCAGGAACGGATAATGGGTGCATCCCAGAATGAGCACGTTGCAGCCGTCCGAGATCAGCGGGCGGACGTATTGACCGACTGCCTCTCGGGCCTCGTCCGAGTTCCACTTCCCGGCCTCGATAAGCGGCACGAATAGAGGACATGGCTGCTCGATGACCTCCGCCTCGGGCATGAGGCGGAGCAGCGTATTCGAGTACGCCCGAGTGCTCACAGTGCCGGTGGTGGCCAGTACCCCGATCGGCCGGCCGGATGCGACTCGAATGGCCGCTCGGACGCCCGCCTCGATGACGCCGATTGCGGGCACGCCGGGGTAGAGCTTGTGAGCGGCGTCAAGGGCGGTCGCTGAGGACATGTTGCACGCCATGATTACCAGCTTGGCGTGCCGCTCGATCAGGAAACCGGTGATCCCCAGCGCGAAGCTCCGAATCTCATCGGGCGTGCGCTCGCCATAAGGGACGTGGAACTGGTCCCCCACGTACGCTATGCTCTCGTGCGGAAGCTTCTCGATGACCTTCTTCACGACCGTGAGGCCGCCGAGTCCCGAGTCGAAGATGCCGATAGGCTTGTTAGTCAATTGCCGCCACCAATTCCCGTACCTACCCAGTTGACGTCCTGAGGGCCTGAGAAGTCCAGGTGCCCCAATGTTTCGAGCGGCTCGCCTTCGAGCTTGAACTGGACTTTCTTGATCTTCGGAAACTGGCCCAGCGTGCGAAGAATAGCGCCTATGCAAAGGGCTTCGTCTTCCGATCCGCCGGCGAAGTTATCCGAGAACTCCTTGCTCAGGTCAACGGTCGCGAGGCCGTCCTTGACCTCGAGACTGAGCAACCGGGTGCCTTTAGGTATAGGGTTCACCAGGTTGCCCTCATCTCCCTGCTCGATCAGGCAGCGAAGTGCTCCCTCGGCAGGAACTTCTTCTCCGGGGACTTCGGCCTCGACCGCACGAAGCCCGGCATGATCGTCATCGAAGGCGATGCGGTAGATCTTGACCTTTACGGGCGGCTTGATCGGCTCGTGCGCTGCCGGCTTCGGAGGCGGAGGTGGCGGTGGAGACTGCTTATTGATGACCAAGTATGTTCCCAGCCCCGCACAGGCCAGTATGACGATTGCAATGGCGACTGATCGTATCTTTTTCATTGTCTTCCTCCAGGCCTCGGCGGCCCTGATGAATCGGGCGGCGGAGGTTTGACCTCGGAACGGGATGGCGGTTGAACTTCCGGCTTGATTTCCGGTTGAGGCTGAGGTTTCGGCTCCTCAACCTCTTCAGGGGGCATGATACGCTTTGGTGGTTTGGGATTGCCCTCGAAATATGCTCTGACACCTCGGACCATGGCATCCGTCGCCTTCTTGACCCATGCAGGATCTTTTCTCTTCGCGAGGTCGTCCGTGTTAATTACGTATCCAAGCTCGATCAGCGCTGCCGGAATGCCGTAGTTTTCGCAGGCTCGGCGCAGAACGCCTAAGCCGGTCCTAAAGAGGAAGAAGTCCGACCTGCAAAGGAGATCGGGAACTCCCCATGCGTCCACCGCCTCACGATGGATGCAATTCGCCAGGGCGTTGCCGCTCATGTCTTTACCATGGTAGAAGGTCATAATCCCGGATGGCGGCTTGTCCTTGTAAGGCCTCGAATTGCCATGAATGCTTATGAACAGGTCCGCCGAGTGGCGTGCGGCGAAATCCGCCCTCTTCTGGAGATCGAACTTCCTGTTCTCGTCGAGGCGAACATCGGTCTTTCGCGTTAGCAGCACGACGACTCCCGCATCTACAAGGGCCTTCTTGAGACTCAGAGCAAGCGCGAGGTTCGTGTCTTTTTCCTGGCAGCCCCCCCAACCCGGGGCACCTCCATCTTTTCCACCATGGCCGGGATCAATGACAACCGTCTTCCCTGCCAGCTTGCCTCCCGCCCCCTTGGGAAGGGCGAGGCTGATGGTCATCTTGTCTCCAACTTTGCTTTGAGTGATGTCGAAGCCCACCACCCGTTTCAAGTTCACGGTCAGCTTGACCTGCCTCTCGCCGGTCTGCTCGGCCTCTATCCACTGAACGATGTCATTGCTCACCGGGATATCAGGGATTTCTTTGGTGAGCGCGGAGTCAAGCAGGTCAACGATCAGCCGGTCGGGATCTCGGAGCAAGGAAGTCAGATACTCCACCCGGCCGGAGGTGGTAAGGAACACGTCCAGGCGGCGGGCGCTCTGCTCCTTATAGTCTATGCTCGTGATCTCGGCGGGCGGAGGGGCGGTCGGCTGCTCCTCGGGAATGGGCTGGCTGGGCACGGTTGACTCCGGCAGTCCGGTTGCGGCTTGAAGACCGGAGACAACGACGTATATCGTGGCCGTCTTCGACGAGCTTTTGACCGATTTCTTAACGTCACAGGGCATATCGAGAACGACTCGGCCGGTCAGGTCATCCGTTTGCATGCCGGTTCGGATGGGCACGTTGGTCTGGTTTTCGATAGACAGATCATTCGGGATAATGACGCCCTTGAGGTCAATGATCAGCTTCTTGGCTTGGGCCCACCAGATGACATCATAAGTCACCGGATAGGAGGTCGTCACCTTGAGGTCCGAGCCGTCGAACTCGATCGTCTCGACCCTCGCTCGGAAGCTGAGGGTCTGCTTCCGATCATCCCAATCGCCGACAGCGCCCAGGTCAGGCGCAATCCGCTGAATGGGAATCATGAGGTCATTTCCCACAAGGCGCGATTTGCAGGAGAATTCCCGACCGGCGGAATTGGTTATTCGGATCTCCTGGCCGTCTTTCTTGCGGGTCTTGTCGGTATCATATCGAGCGCCTAGGGCATTCAACGCCGGCAAAGGAGCATAGACCGTCTTATCAATGATCACCGGCGAGGCGTGAAGGTAGACGCTCTCGCCACCCACGGTCAGGGTGATATTATCCGCACTCCATGCGGCTGAGATAGTCACAAGAAGCAGGATGAACGCAAATCTGTACTGCAAGACTTTCTCCCGGGGCACGAGCAACCCCCGCCTTATTATACGTCAACTGTGAGCAAATGGGGAAGGGGAGACAAGAGACTTTGGACTTTAGGTCTTGCTTGACGGTATTCCGGCGGTTCAAGTAAACTGATGGCGGATGGATTTCGGAGGGCTCTCATGGTTAAGAAACTCCTTGCGAAGAAACCGCTCAGGTTGCTGCTGGAGGAGATGGAGGGCGAGAACCGGCTTCGGCGGGTGCTGGGTCCGGTTGCGCTGACCAGCCTGGGGATCGGATGCATCATCGGCACGGGCATCTTCGTCATGACCGGGATTTCTGCTCACAACCTGGCCGGCCCGGCACTGAGCGTTTCCTTTGTCGTTGCCGGCATAGCGTGCATATTCGCGGCTCTGTGTTACGCCGAATTCGCTTCCATGGTACCGGTGGCGGGCTCGGCTTTCACCTATGCCTATGCGACCCTGGGTGAACTGGCAGCCTGGATAATCGGATGGGACCTGGTACTGGAGTACACGGTTGCATCCTGTGCAGTTGCGCACGGGTGGTCACAGTACTTCCAGGAGTTCCTTCGCACGATTGGTCATTTCCTTCACGTAGACCTGAGTTTCCCCGCCAAGTTCTCGGCTACGCCATTCAACCTCCTGGAGAAGACCGGTCACTATGGATGGACAGGAAGCTATCTGGATCTTCCTACCATCATCATCGCGGCGATTATCACGATGGTGCTGGTCAAAGGAATCAGGGAAAGCGCCGGCTTCAATGCGGGAATGGTGATCCTGAAAGTAGGAATCGTCATATTCGTGATCATCTGCGGCGCCTTTTACATTGACCCCAGGAACTGGCATCCCTTTGCCCCGTATGGCTGGACCGGCATTAGTTTTTTTGGGAAGACGGTGGCTGGGATGACGGCAAAGGATGGCGCTCCGCTCGGTATGTTCGCGGGCGCGGCGATCATGTTCTTCGCCTACATCGGGTTTGATTCCGTCTCCACGCATGCCGAAGAAGCAAGGAATCCTCAGCGCGATGTCCCCATCGGCATCATCGCCTCCCTTCTGATTTGCACAGTGCTCTATATTGCCGTGACAGTCGTGCTGACGGGAATGGTGTCATACGACAAGATCGACTTGGAAGCCCCTGTGTCAAACGCCTTTGCGCAGATCGGGCTTCCGTGGGCGCAGCTTCTGGTCGCAACGGGAGCGATTGTGGGGATTACGTCAGTTCTTCTGGTGCTCATGCTCAGCCAGCCGAGAGTGCTGCTGGCAATGGCGAGGGACGGCCTGGTGCCGGAGAGCTTCTTCGGGGCGGTTCACGAGCGCTTCCGGACCCCCTGGAAGTCTACGATCCTAACCGGCTGTGTGGTCGCCACGATCGCCGCGTTCGTGCCTCTGCGTATACTCGCCGAGTTGGTGAATATCGGCACGCTGCTGGCTTTTGTCATCGTCTGCCTGGCAGTGTTGATCATGCGCAGAACTCACCCCGACGCCAATCGTCCATTCAGATGCCCCTGGGTGCCCGTGATTCCGATTCTGGGGGTATTGATGTGCGCCTTGCTGATGTTTTCGCTGCCATCGGAGAACTGGATCAGGCTTTTCGTGTGGTTGGCAATCGGGCTCTTTATCTACGCATTTTATGGCCGCCGACACAGCATCATGCGCCGGCACCCTCATGACGGGAAAAAGCAGGCAGTCGAGGACCGGGAAGTCGCTCGCTAGCCAGGCTACTGGACCAGAACGGGCTGGACGCTGGACTCGCGATCGAATATCTCGCCTAGTTTGTCTGCGATCTCTTGGGGGGTCCCAGCTCGCAGAGCCATGCCGCCATTGCGAACGAGACCTTCGTTGAACTGATAGTCGGCGCCCTCGGTGCCTTCGAGCGGGACGGCGGGTTTCTCTCGGGTCCAGAGGCGGAACAACCCCGATTATTACCGACTTATTGCGAACCCGTCTATCCTGGTTTTGTCGCCGTCAAGGTAAACTGTCCCGGGATATCAGCAAGTTGTGGGTGCGGCAATTCGACTAGCTGTTCGATGGTCAGCCCAGCACGCGCAAATGCGGTGACTATCTCCCCCAAAGTCCAGTACCGGAGTTGGCACTTCGGAAAATCGCTTTGTTCCTCGTCTGGGAAGAATCGTTGGAAGGCAACATCGCTATCGTGGAATTGCTCGTCGAAGTAGTTCCCTGTCGAAACAACATGGCCATCACCCACTGAAAGGCATTTTCCAATAGGGTGGAAATCGCTGGCCACGAGTCGGCCACCGGGTGATAAGATGGCATGGATAATCTGCGCTATATGCGAAAGATCGGCAAAGTAATGGAAGACACCACCTTCCATGTAGGCAAGGTCGAAGCTGTTCGCGAGTTCCTGAACGGGCAATTCCATTACATCAGCAACCAGGTAGTTGATATGCACGGCGGCAGCTTCGGCAAGCTCCAGTGCATAGCGTGCTCCCTCGGGTGAGATATCCACAACGGTGACATCCGCCCCCAGCAGCGCAAGGGGCACTGCTCTCCGCCCATTCGATCCCAGGAGATTGATCACCCGTTTCCCCTCGACATTGCCCAGGTAGGACAAGTCCTGCCGAAGGAATGATGCCGGATCATCTCTCATTCGCGCGGCAGCCTGATCTGGTGGGCCGCTATACCGCAACCAGTGCTCGTATGCGCGGTACGACCATGCGATCTTGTTTGCGTTGCTTTGACTTTTCACAGCTCTGTCAGCCTAATCAGCAATCAATTCGACGGCTTTCTCTACTGCTTGCCGATTCTCCACTAACCAGGCAATAACATTCGCATTATACTGTGCCGCACCGAAGAGATCTTTACGGCAGCTGAAGGCCAGAAAGAGCACTTGAATGGCGATCAGAACCCAGAAAACCGCCTGACGCTCGTTCTCCTGGAGCGCTGACACGCCGTTGTACCCCGATAACAAGCAAGTGACCAATGCCGACCAGTGATCTCGGTTTTCTTCATGCCCGAAACCGCCAACCAGTATGCTTGTCAGACAATAGCATGGGTCGAACAGGCGTATGCCGACACAGGCGAGATCGAAGTCCAGGTATCCGCTCACTTGCCCATTCGCCATGAGCATATTCGCCGGATGAATATCGCGGTGAATCAGGTGTGCAGGCAGTCTTGACTGGTGTTGCTCCAGGAACTGACAAAGTGCACGTGCGGCATCAAAGACGTGGTCAGTCTTGAGCCGTGCACAATCCTTCTGGGCATCATGCTCGATCCACTTAGTAATCTGGGCATGCGGATCGAATGAGCGGAAATCGGGTGCATGCGGATACTCGGCTAATCGCTCGTGCAAGTGAGCGATACCCGTGCCATAGGCCTGAGCCTGTTCTTCTGCTCCTGGGGCATAATGATCTGCCGACGCTTGGCCTGACAGCGCCGGATACAGGGCAAACACATCGTCGCCTATACGCGTTGATGGTTGCTGGGCATGCGTGAGGATTGGTGGTGCGACTGGAATCCCATGCTCATGTAACCAGGACAATAGAGCGAACTCACGCACCACATGGCCTTCATCTGGTCGCCGTTTAAGGTAGTAGGTGTGTCCATCCTTTGTATTAAGCTTAAAGACTCCACCGTGAAATGAATCGACGGGTGTGAACGAGTAATCCCCTGGCAAACCCCAGGCTTGGCGAATGGCATTAATCATAGCTTGTGTTCTGCATTTCCAGGTAACGCCGTACCTGTCCTACTAGTCTATTCTTCGCAGCAGCGTCGCACCAAGCATAATTGATCGCATTTCCAGCTAATCGAAGAATCTCGTCAATCGTAAGACCCAGGTGCGAGATCAGAAGTGAATACTCCTTCAACAACGACGTGTTGAACAGCAAGGGATCGTCTGTATTGACACAGACTGCTAATCCTTCTCTATGAAAATCCTTGATCGGATGGTCCTTCATATTGCTTACTGCCCTCGTTCGAACGTTCGAAACAGGGCACATTTCGATCGGAATTTGAGCTTGCCTAAGATATGCTGTCAATGCGGGATCTTCTCTCGCGCTGGTTCCGTGACCGATCCGCTCAACGTTCAAGATTTGGATAGCTTCCCAGATTCGTTTTGCGCCCGCGGATTCACCTGCATGCGCGTTCGTATGGAATCCATATTCACGTGCAGTGCGGAATACCTCAGCAAAAGCCTGGGTTGGAGATGATGATTCAGTCCCCCCGATACCAACACCGACAACACCGGCACATTGTACTTCAGAAAGACGATCTACAAGTTGCTTTGCTTCCTCGGGTCCATTATCCCAGATCAGATCAGCGATGAGATTCAGCTCAATATCCGATGAATGCTCGCCAAAACCACGTCTGATCGCTTCAGTGATAAGCTGCGGATCCAAATGCTTCGCGGAATCGCGGGACGGTGAATATAAGACCTCGGCATATATAATATGCTGACGCGCCAAGTCAGCGGCAACTGCGCTTGCCACGTATTGATAGTCTTCGTAGTCTCGGAGATACGTCCCTATCAGCACCCACGCCTCGATGAAGTCAGAGAAATCCCTATACTGAGCTAACCGTTCGATGAATCGTCGATCGTCAGCCGTTCCCCGATACTTCTGCACCAGCTCCAGCATGGACGGATACGGTATTGCACCTTCCAGGTGAACATGCAGTTCCACCTTTGGCAACATATCCAAGAACCGTATGGTATCTTCATCCAGAACTTGTGTATCAATGTCATGCTGATTCATGGCTTCGCTGCTTTGTTCGGCAAGGGACAATGCTTATCCTTGCGAACCCAATTTCTACGCGCAGAACGGGGAAAGCCCCGCCGATCAGATCACCGAGGCTTTCCCCGCATATGCTATAGTATAGCGATTCCATCACAGGGCAAAGGAACTGCCGGTATGCCGAAAGAGAAGGAATTCTCGCCCGAAGACATCATAGAAATGATGAAAGCCCAATTCGGAAATGCCGTGAAAGCCTATTGGTTCTACGATGGCGACCTCTGCCCCTGCTGCCTGACTCGCCCCATAGACGAGATGATGTTTGAGGGCGAGAAGGTTCTATCCATCAATGCGTTTATGTATCGAGAGCGCGGCGTGCTGATCGCATACCTGCTCTGCGGTAAGTGTGCAGAGAAGCTCGTGGCCCTATCCCCAAAAGAGCCCACTCCCATGCACAAGACGATCGAGGAGAATCTGATCAGCGCGTATCTTAGTTACGTGAATTCGCTGACGTGAGAGGGGCTTGTGGGGTTTTAGAGCGAAGGCCCGGGGGTGAGGCGGGCACGATGCAAGTTGTCTCCATTTCAAGAGGTAGACCCTACAAAGCGGGTACCTTGATCAATTGCGTCGCAAGGGCCGAAACATCACAGTGAGCTGCGAGACGAATCTTCAAAGATTCTGTAGTGCACTTGATTTTTGCCACAGACCGCATCCGCAGATTAAGCAAGGGCAGAAGATGATCTTTTCCTGAGCATACTACTAAGAACACTGTCGGCCTGAAAGCAGCCATCCTCTTGGTGACCTTGGCCCGTGAAAGCTCGTATTTCTCGATACCGACCGCATCCACCATTTCACGACGCACTTCGGCAATTCGAGATGCCACTTTTGCGGCGTCAATAAGTCCATCGTCACTCGATACCAAATGTGTGATCTTGAACCCAACGCTAATCTCACACGGGAGGAATAAGCGCATCAAAGCATATTCCACAAATAGGTCACTCAAATCACTATCGTTTGCCGCTACCCAACTAGGAAAATCAAAGGCTTGCTCAAGTTCCTCTTCATGCCTGTGTCTATCTTCCTCAAAAAGAATGCGAACCGCTGCATCTTTATCTACCAGTACATTCTCTATACAATAGACAGGCAAGACGAACAATCGACTGATTCCCTTTGGGTTTGTCCCCAACAGCAAATCCAGATCACCGTCGACAATATACAGTCGCGGCCGACCATTCTCGGCGGTGTCGCGGCTACACTGTTCGACCACCTGTGCTTTGTTGCCCACAGGGAAAACCTTGTATACTCTATAGCGTCCTGAGAAGCATCTTTCCATGAGACGACGGAAGACCTTGCCAGTCTCCGGAGCGGTATCTTCAATATAGATATCTATATCATTCCATTGCTGAAAAAAGATTGCTTTCGCGATCTTCGCTTTCACCGACCACTCGGGACTCATTTCGCTCCCCCACTCAAGGAGATGCTCTTGAGCTTGTGCTCTCCAACTATTTCAGGAGAATGGGTGGCCACAATTAGCTGCGTGTCAGGGCTCGCCTGTATTACAGAGTTAACAAAAGCTTCCTGCCACTTAAGGTGCAAGGACATCTCGGGCTCATCAATGATGAATACTCCTTTGGTGCTACCATGTCCAACGAACATGAGATTGGCGAAGATGATCAAGAGTTGACGCTCACCGGACGATAATGCTTCTACGGTGGTAAGGACGCCATCTTTTCTCGTTATCTGGAGACGTCCCACCGGATCGATTCCGAGTATCTTGTCGGTGTCTGAGTAAAAATCGTTAATGACGTGCAGAAACCTATTGGTGAGTGCCATGGCTTTCTCTATACGCGATTTGTGCTCATCGACCAGCTTTATGAGATTCATTATCCGGTCAATCTGAGCCTTATTCACTATTAGCTCCAAGTCAATGTCATGGCTGTCGCCCTGACTCATCCTTGTAAACAAGCCGCTGAACCTGTCAAAAAAGTCGCCAATGACACGTTTCAGCTTATCCCCCGAGTCAAGTCCACTTAAGGTTTTCTCGATCTCCCCCCGCCTGGCAAGTATCGATTCTTGCCTCTCCAATGAGGACAGGTCACGAATGTCGAGCAGGGACTTGATTGGGGTATAGGTAAAGGCCGAAATGAGTATCTCTTCACGTAAACCTGCATTTTGTCGATCCTGGATGAACCTTACACGGCGGTATGCATCCTGTACAAGCGCTTGCGTTTCCATTAGACTCACGCCCAACGTACCTTGAAATATCTTCCTCCTGCCCCTCCGCATTTCGGAATGGAGAGACATTCGCTCACTACGCAGAGCAGGATCGATCCATGGAATGCTTGGAGCCCTGCGTTCCAGGCCGAGGATTATAGGCGCGTCAAGAGCAGATAAGGCTTTGCCGACGGGAGTATTCGATATTTCGATGCTTTGCTCTTCAAAGTAGCTCGATGCTCTGGATACTTCTCCTCCTCTACTTTCTAACTCATCAATATCGACTCGCGGAATTGTGAGAGGCTGTTCAACTGTGGAAATCCGAATCTCGATAGCGTCATCGGTGGCCTTCGCGACTATGGAGTTAGAGACGAGTCCATCGGAAAAATGCAGCTCGGCTTTCTTGAACTCAATCGAATTCAAGTCCCTGACTGAGGCAGTAAGCAACGCTTGTATAAGCCGGATAATCGTAGTCTTGCCACAACCATTTACCCCGACGATGAAAGAGAGATCATCGTTAAAGTTAATATTGAAATTTAGGTATCCATACACTTTCGAGGCCGAAAAGCGGATGAGCTTCATGCACGTCTCCTTTGTCTGGCGGTCGAGTCGCTGGGCAGCTATCAACTAAGGTTTGTTGGTTTATCGACACTGCAGTATTTCTCTGGCCAACCAAAAATGTCCTTCTCGGCGGAATCCGGAGTCCCAACGAGAATTCGGCGTAGCATGACAGAGCATACCTCCGCAGTTTGACAACGTGAGCGTGGTCAGAAAGGCCCAATGTTATCTGAACTCGCTCGCATAGGAAATGGCCCGGGGGTGAGCCGGGCCATGCTGAATTGGTGGAGGAATTGCTCCTACCACAAGAAGTGACGGCGGTTCTCTCTCGAGTCCAAAGGTTACTAAGCACCAAGAGGGCAGGTGAGTTTCTCCACCTGCCCCCTGAACGCCGCTAGTCTTGCGCTAGCGGTGAGTCATTTAGATTCGCTCAACTGCATGTAAAAGAAGACGTCGTCATAGGCATCATGCTCCCCCCAGGGCTCGATGACGCCGTTCGGGAGCCGTCCGTATACGGTGAATCCAAGCTTGCCATAGACTGTCTCTGCCGCCGTCCCGCCGCGGCAGGATGTGCAAATCATGCGTTTTCCTTTCTCGACGGCACGTGTCTTGCACTCCTCGATCAAACGGCGAGCAATTCCCATGCGGTGGAATGCCGGATTCACCACGACGTCGTACAGGGTGCAGATATGCGCGCTCAACGGATGCTCGTCGAACGCCATATAAGTGACGCCGATGACATGCCCTTCCACCTCGGCCACCAGCGGAACGGACTTCTCAGTGGCGTACGCCTGAAGATACAACGCTATGCGGTCCTTGACCTCATTTGGCGTATTTTGGGAGTAGATGTTCTCCCACAGATCGCCTGCGTCTGCTTCTTGGAGAACGCGGATTACTAGTCTATCTTGCATGTTTCCTCCTTTGGCCACCTCTAGTAGTGCTGGAGAGATTTGGGAATTGATCCCTCGCAGCTCATGAATGCGGTACTCTGTCGGCGAGCATCCGAAACGCCGTTGAAATGCCTTGTAAAACCCGGCTTGTGTTTCAAAACCGTAGTCAAGGGCAATGTCAAATAGCCTTCGCCCCTGCGGCAGTTCATCGACCGCTTGGCTTAGACGCTGTTTACGGACATATTCCATCAGCGGCATGCCCATACAGGCCTTAAACACATGACACAGGTGCCAAGGCGAATATCCCGCGATCTCTCCCAACAATGAAATCGAGATTTGCTCGTCGAGATGGGCATCGATGTATTCGATCACTCGCTGAATCTCCGTTGGAGCGCCCACCAAACTCCCTCCCTTTCGTGTCCCAGTGAAGGCATGATACCATATTACATGACACGGGGCTTTTCCTATCTTGCGGTTTTTCAAGAATTCTTGGTTGGTTCTCAAGGCCCTGAAATATGAACCATGACTCTGGATCACATTGGCGGTTTACTGGATGGGAAGGGTTCGGTAGCTTTATAGTTTAAGAGAAATGGCCCGGGGGTGAGCCGGGCCTGTGTCTTTCCTCTAGCAGCTAGACGTGGTGGAGGAGATGTTCCCTCCGCAAGAAGTGACGGCGGTTTTCTCTCAAGTCCAAAAGACATAGGTGAGTTTCGGGAACAAGCTTCCCGAAACACCGGAGAACACTATCTTTCTCACACTACCTATCCTCTCTTCGTGCGGGTTGCCGCTACGTGTAACTCAGCTCACTTGGCGTTCGTCTTCAGGCAAAGCAGCGCTCCCTGGCCCGGTGCCAGCCAGCAGTCTTCGCCTCTGAAGTCATAGCTATTGCCGCTGTATGCATTCACCTTCTGAATCTGCCCATTCTCTTTGAAGGTAACCCCGAATGGAGTGGACTTGTGGAGGTCCTTGTTCACCACCATCACGTAGGGCTGTCCGCCCGGCCCCTCGAACTCACCGACCAGGAGGTTTCCACCAGTCACGGATTTCAGCAGTTTGCTGGTCGCTATCCCCGAGCACCCCGCCGGCGCCTCGGGGTGGTGGAATACGTTTATGCTCTTGAGCGTGATGTAGACCGGGCCTAGGCGCTGGACTTGCATATTGACGTCGCGCAGCATATCCCAGGTCGGGGTCTTGTGCCCGAAGGGATCGATTGGAGACAGGCGATAGTTGCCTGACGTTCTTCCAAAGTAGGTGAAATAGCTGAGGCCACGGCCGCCGTAGGCCATAGTCGTATATGCCTGGAAACGGAAGCCTGCCGGCGTGGGTTCCGCATAGCTGAAATGAGCGCAGGATAGCACGGTGTTCCAGAATGGCAGGTTGTGCTTTAGCGATGCCTTGCGCATGGACTGGAGGTTCCGGTAATAACCGTCCCGCACCGTCCCATCGTCCATCAGCGCATAGAAATCGTAGCTAAGGAACTGGGGATGGACAGTTTTGACGAACAACTCAATATAATCATCATACGTCGGGGCACCATACCATTCGGTAGGAGCATAGTTGGGTAATAGATTAATGTAAGCAAGCGCGTTTGGAGCGGCCTTCCTGAATGCCGCCACCCACCTTGCCAATCCTGGGAACACATCTCCCGCCGGCTCGTCGCGCAGTGAATAGCCAAACACAGCCTTATGGTTGCCTACGCGCTTCACTATGGCTTCTACTCGCCGATCGATTTCAGCCTGATCGAGTTGCGCCTCGGCATCGCCAACACCGCCATACACCAGGCACTGGAGACCTGCCTTGCTAACCGTATCCAGGTCCTCCGCGTGCGCGAACCCCGCCAGGTTGAACCCGCACTCGCGAATGTCCTTGAGCACATCCACGTCGTCCGGCACGTCGTCCCACGGGATAATGGCAAAATCCGATGGTCTAAGCATAGGTTTCTCCACCGCAATTATGGTTGTAGCCTGGATTGAGATCAGACTGGCTGCCAGAGCCATCAAGAATACCATATTTCTCACACTCTACCTATCCTCTCCTTTGGCGTTCTTCTTCAGGCAGAGCAGTGCTCCCTGGCCCGGCGCGAGCCAGCAATTCGTGATGAGTTGAGATTCGGCACTGTTGACTGCGGACTAGCTATCGAAGAGTCCAACACTTCGCGCCCTTTCGTAGTGCCCGGCTTCAGCGCTTGAGCAGGGAGCCCAGACGTAGGACTCGCGAACGCACACATCCGGGCCGCAGATTTCCATGGCGGTCTTTATCTTGCCTGTCAAGAGGTTCATAAGCTCTCGTGCTCTAACAGTATCTCCTGATTTGAGACCCAGCTTCTGCAGAACCCGCAGATCCTTCAGTTGGTCCCTGGTATAGATCCATACGCACATGTGCTTGTCCGGATCGTAGGCCGGGCAGGGATCGCATACCATACAACAGCCTTCATTGAGCGTAACAGGTATGTCGGGGTTGTCCCGCATCCTAACGAGTATCTCGTGCAGATTGTCCACATCGAGCGGATTCTCAATATCGCCCAGACCATAGTGACACATCAGACACATTAGGTGGTGCGGCCTTATGAACAGCCTGTCCGCTTGCTCTATTCTCTTACAAGACTCCGCCTTGGCTTTGCGCACTTCCTCTCTTGTTCTTATAGGCAGAAGTGAGTAGGGCCCGCAACCTAACAGGTCCTCTCCGAGGTCCCAACATGCGTCCAGGGAGTAGCATTTCTGCCCGCCCTTCTCGCGAGTCTGTCTGTAGTAGTCGGTCCGAGCGTACTCGCACATAGGCCAATCCTGAGACAGCTCGAAGTCCTGGTAGCATATTCCTTTGAGGCTATCTACCTTGAGGAACAGCAACCGCAGCACATCTATGGCTGGGTGTACTGTGTTTGGGCGGATGTCGAGCCTGCAAAGAACCTCTAGGTCTTTGGCTCTATTCGTGTAGTCTGCCATGCGCGAAAAGAAATCCTCCGGGAGCTGAGCGTGACAGTCTGAGTTTATGTCCAGGTAATGCGAACACACTAGGTCAAGGTCCGCAGTCAGCTTGAGTTGTACGAACGGATGGGAGCGAATTGCCTCCCGTATCGCATCTGTCACGACGCTTCCGCACGGAGGTCTCTGAGCGCCGGCTGCCGCGCATATTGCGCAGAGCAGATGGTGAGCTCTCAGCTCGAACACTTCTTCGTCAGCACGCCTCTTGGTTTCTCTGGTGGAGCATGTGTCAGTTACAGGCACATCTACTGTGTTGAACAGATCCACCTCAGGTTGAACTATATTGCGATTCATGCGGTTTCCTCCGACGAAGATGAGCTTGCCATTCGCTGGTTCTTATGTTTCGGGACTTGAGTAAAGCCAGGCGCAACGGAAGTCCCGAAACCAACGCTCGATTACTGGACTAGTCTGTATCGGCATTTCCGCTACGTTCAGATCCCGATACACCTACAAACCGACGTTGACTATCTCTTCGTCGGCTGCATCGTGGATTCCTGCAAGTCCCAAATGCCAAAAGCCCCGGCGATCACGCCGAGGCTTCTAACCTCTAACATCTAACCTCTAACTTCTAGACTGGTGGAGGTGCGGGGACTCGAACCCCGGTCCAGAGAACAGCTCACATAAGCATCTACGCGCGTATTCTGCGATTTATTTCTCGCGCGCCGATCTCCCGCAGACGGGATATCTTTGCGCCAGTCCGCTTAATGTCCCCCTTGAGCCGCGGACCCTCTCAAGGGGTAATCAGGCTATTGTGACGCCCGGATCCGACCTCGCCCGATTAGGCCGGTCGGACGCGCTGCCTTAGGCAGCGAGTGCGTAGCTGTTTGTGCCGTTTATAGGCTTTGCCGCTTTTTTACGAGGCCAGCGGCCCCTCGGCGCGCAACTTATGCTGCTAATCCCCTGTCGACTCCGGTCACCCCCACGAGTGGAAAATTCGAAATTCGAAGCTCGAAATCCGAAACAATTCGGAAAAGTCGAAGCCCGAAATTCGAAACAAAATCCCAAAGCAATTATACCCCTTTTCGGGCTCAAAGTCAATGAAAACCCGGCCTCGCCGCTAAAGTCTGACGTCTGCAGTCTCTACCCCAGCGCGACTGACGTTATGAAAAGTGCGGTCGTGCCTTTGGCGACTTCGAAGCCGCAGTGCTCGTAGAAAGCGATCTCTGCGTCATCGGCGATGAGTATCTTCCTGAGGTAGTCGGCATACCGGTCGAGCATCATGCGAATGAGCGTCCGCCCGATCCCCTGCCCCTGATATTCCGGCCGCACGAGAAGGAAATGGAAGTAGACGGTCATGATGCCATCCGACATGGCGTTCATCAGCCCCACGAGCTTGTCGCCGTCCCAGGCGGAGAATACCGTGTCGGAGTTCTGCATGGCGACCTTCAGCTTATCCGGATACTTGCCGGACAGCCACTGAACCGACAGGAATAGCTCGCCAAGCTGACCGGCCTCGAAGTCTTTGGTGTCACGGTATTCGATGGGCATGGTTTCAGGTTCTTGCTCGCCCACCCGGCGTCCTTCTTGAAACGAGGCCGGGAAGTCATGTATCATCGTGGAGGAGGATCGAATGAAGGTCTGGATATTGCTCGCACTTTTGTTGGCTGCGGCGAGTGCTGGGGCGAAGGAGCCTCAGTTCGCCTATCGGGGTCTGTGGGTGGATACGACCGGCTTCGTGACTAAGGAGAAGGCCGATCGGCTCCTGGATCAGTGCCGGCGGGCAAAAATCAATGTGCTTCTGCCCAATGTGATGGTTCACGGGTCGGTGATGCACAAATCCACGCACTACATGCACAATGTCGCGGCGAACGACGAGTTCGATCCCCTCGCCTACCTGATCGAGAAAGCGCACGCACAGGGCATGCAGGTCCATCCCTGGTACTGCGTCTACTATGAAGGCGCGAAGGGCCTCGAGCCGGGCAAGCCCGAATGGATTTGCACCGACATGGATGGGAAGCCCATGGATGCGACCTACTTCCTCTCGCCGCAGATTCCCGGCGTGAATGACTATCTGCTCTCAGTGATTAAGGACGGCCTGGCATACGA
>DASRZD010000121.1:0-2856 GCA_035686805.1 Armatimonadota bacterium | reverse complement strand
CGGAGGGTGGGGTGTTTTTCCGGTTGTTTGAGGGTGCCATAGGCTCAGGACTTGGTGTGAAAGTTGATCTATCGGTTGACCGCCCTCCAGGTCGAGAGGACGGCATCCTGTTTGGCGAGGCGGTGGGGGCAATGCTCCTCGAAGTTCATGAGTCAGTACAACCGTCTTCGCTCTTTAGGGGTCTACCATGGTTCCAGATCGGGCGTGTGACCAATTCTCCCGGAATCACAATCTTGGACAATAACAAGAGAATATTCAAAGCTCGGACGGATGACCTTGTCAAAGTCTGGGAGCGCCCATTCGCGGAGGTGGTGAGATGAGCAGTCCTACACGTCCTACTGGTCTTACCCGTCCTACCGTTGCCGTCTTGTACGGCAGCGGCATCAACTGCCACGAGGAAACCGCCTTCGCCCTCGAACTCGCCGGACTCGAAGGCAAGGTCGTCAACTTCCGCGACATCGTGGAAGGCCGGGACGCCCTCACGAACTACCAGGCGATGGTCGTCCCCGGCGGGTTCGCGTGGGGCGATCACCTCGGCGCGGGGCGCATCTTCGGCGTGCAGCTCGTCGCCCGGCTGGCGGATCAGTTGGAGGCGCTGGTGGATTCCGGCAAGCCCGTGCTGGGCATCTGCAACGGCTTCCAGGTGCTGGTCGAGACCGGCCTGCTCCCCGATCGAACCGTCGGCAAGCGCGGCGCGGCATTGCTTCAGAATCGCTCGGCGGTGTTCGAGAGTCGTTGGGTCGAGCTTCTGGTCACGGATGCGGACAGCATCTGGACCAAGGGCCTCGAGGGCCGAACCCTCCGCATGCCCGTCGCCCACGGCGAAGGAAGGCTGTTTTGGGAAAACAGCGAACGTCCAACATCCAACATCCAACTTCCAACTTCCAACTCCGGAAATCCCCCATCGGCCATCGGCCATTGGCCATCAGCCATTCGCCCGGTGCTTTGCTACTCCAGGAATGGCAAATCAACGGACGAGTATCCATTCTGCCCCAGCGGCGCACCGGGCGGCATCGCCGGCATCCGCGACTCGACCGGCCTCATCTTCGGCCTTATGCCCCATCCCGAGCGAGCGTCGCTCCCCTGGCACGGCTCCTCTGACGGCATGGAATTGTTCAACAACCTGGCCAGATATCTCGGAGTATAGACAGGAAACACATGCGCAAATCCTCTGATATGTCACGTCGCGATTTCATCAAAAAGACTTCAGGAGGGATGGCGGCCCTGGCCATCGGCAGTTCCCTGCTATCTACCGCAAATGCTGCTACAAACCCCACGGCTTCCGATCCATCGCCGGCTGCACGACCTCGGACCTATATGGATCGCGGCACGCGGCTCACGATCTCCATGTGGGACTTCTCCTGGCTAATGGCTCATCATCCCGGCGGCGCCTACGAGGACTTGGAGCGCCGAGTCGCTGAGGCCGCCGAGCGCGGATACAATACTCTGCGCGTTGATTGCTTTCCCTCGCGAATCCTGGAGCGTGAATCCCGTTTTGAGAAGAACTGGGAACCGGGAGTCAATCTGCCGCATTGGGGACAGACAGCCACCACGTTCTCCTGCAATGCACGCAAGGAAGTTGCGCAACTCGCCGATCTCTGCCGCAAGCACGGCATATGGCTGGGTTTGGACTCCTGGGATAAAGCCCACATGTTCGGTCGCGGTAGTATCTTCTCTCGACCAGCGCCCGTCTACACATTTGCCGAGGCCGATGAAGAACGGGAGTTCGCTGGTTATGCGCAGACTTGGGTCAAAGCGCTCAGGCTAATGCGCGAGGACGGAGTACTTGAACGCGCGGTTTGGATTGCGCCGATGAATGAGGTCCCGCACTTCGCCGGTGGGGGACTGGCCGCGGTCAGGGATCTGAGCAAGCGTCCTCTCGACCAGGGAGAAACGCAGGCGGACAAAAATCACGCCGTGAACGCAGTCTTCCGCCGCGTGAATCATTGGATGGCCGAGCCGATCAAGGCGGAGGTCGCGGGCGAAAAGATTCCGATCTCCTACTCATCACTGGGGGCGGAACCCTTCGCGGACCGCCTGACCGATGTCTATGATGTTGTGGACATTCATTTCATGCCGGATGTCATTACGGACAAGGATGACCAAGCGGCGTTTGCCAAGGCCACTCGCAAAGTGCGGCCCGGCGGACCGTTCGAGAGATTGGAACAGGTGGATTTCAAGGCATGGTCACGGGCATGGGACACCGCCTGCCGCAAGCACTACCGGCAGATGATCAAGCGCACGCGGGATTATCACGAGGGATGTCTGCGGAACATGACTCTGCCCTCAGGCAAGCGGCTGGTGGCGATCAACACCGAGCCTTTCGGCCCTTGCTTCTGGCCCGACCATCACAAAGTCGGGTGGGAGTGGTACAAGCGGTACAATGCCGACGCTCTGCGTGTGGTCGCGGCCATGGACCTCGCGGGGAGCAGTCTTTCCAACTACGCCGAGCCTATCTTCACTCTCTGGAACGACGCCGACTGGCACTACACTTCCTGCGCGTACCTTCTGGAAACGGCCTGACCGCCTCCCCTCCGGAGTCGCCGCGTCCCCGTGTCTCCCCATCCCCGCGTCACTCCCGTAGTTAGCCCACCTTTCGACAACTATACCAAGGCCTTATATCCCTGGTGAAATAGTGGCCGATGGAAGACGCCTTCATCAGCTTCTGATGCCTTTGCACCGGCACGCCCGAATACTGGTACACGCCCCCACTCTTGAACGCGATCTCCAAGACCTTATTCTTCGGGTCATACCCCACTGAAGCTACATTCGTAGATCGAACCGCCTTCCGCTCCATGCCTTCCTCGTTCACCACCCCACCCCCGTCTCCCTCCCATCAACCGCCGATAAACGCAG
>DASRZD010000120.1:0-5240 GCA_035686805.1 Armatimonadota bacterium | reverse complement strand
CCCAACCAAGTCCTTCGCCCCTACCGTATGTCCGGCTACGAACCCAGTAGCCCCTGGAACTTGGCATACGCACCCTCAATTCGGCTATCATGTTGGGGCTCGTGAGTCATGACCTCGAAGGACTTGCGGACGATCTCCCGGCCCTCCTCAATCGAGCCGATGTGCCCCAGGCCGATTGCCTGAACGAGGATATTCCCGATGGCCGTCGCCTCCACCGGCCCGGTCACAACCGGTCTGCCGGTGACGTTAGCCGCGAGTTGATTCAGCAGCGTATTCTGGATGCCTCCCCCGACGATGTGGATGGGGTCGAGTCGCCGCCCCACGAGCATCTCCAGCCGCTCCAGCACCCAGCGGTATTTCAGGGCGAGGCTGTCGAGGGCGGTTCGGATGACCTGCCCCTCGCTTTCGGGGATGGGCTGACCGGTGCGCTTGCAGAACTCGCGAATTCGCGAGGGCATATCGCCGGGTTTGAGGAATGAAACGTCATCGGGATCAACGATCGAGCGGAACGGCTCGGCAGATGCGGCCATCTCGGTCAATGTGCCGTAGGAGTGCTGGCTCCCCGCCAAAGCCCACGTTCGCCGGCACTCCTGAACGAGCCACAAACCCATGATGTTCCGCAGCACGCGGAACGTCCCGGCGACCCCTCCCTCGTTCGTGATATTGAATTCGAGCGCCTTCTCATTGATGATCGGCTCGGGCGATTCCACTCCCATCAAGCTCCACGTCCCCGAGCTGATGTAGGCGTGCGACTTCCCGGTCGCGGGGACTGCCGCCACCGCCGAACCGGTGTCATGGGTTGCAGGCGCAATGAACGGAATCTCGGGAACACCGACATCGTTCGCTACCGAGGGAAGCAGTTTGCCGAGAACAGTTCCAGCCGGAATGATCTCGGCCAGGAAATGAGTCTGGATATCCAGCCTCTCAAGCAGCGACCGAGCCCAGTCCCCCTTTCGAGGATTGTAGAATTGGGTGGTCGTGGCCTCGGTGAACTCATTGGCCTTGACGCCGGTGAACCAGAAGTTGAAGAGGTCGGGCATCATCAGCATCGTGCGGGCGGTCTCCAGCATCCAGCGGTTCTTCCGCTCCAGGGCGAGCATCTGGAATATGGTGTTGAAGGGCATGAACTGGATGCCGGTCGCCTCGTAGATCTCCGAGCGTGGGACGACTTTGAATGCCTCGTCCATCATGCCGTCAACCCGCGAGTCGCGGTAGCAGTGAGGGTTTTCGAGCAGCACGTCGTTCGGTCCGAGGAGGCCAAAGTCCACGCCCCAGGTGTCAATCCCCGCGCCCGCGATATCCTTGCCGTGGGTTTGGACCGCCATCCTGAGGCCCTGCTTCATCTCGTCGAAGAGCCTGAGCACATCCCAGTGAAGGCTCTCCCCCACCGAAACCCCGCCGTTCGGGAAGCGATGGACGTCCTCCAGAGTCAGTTTGCCGTTATCAAGGATTCCCAGGACCGCGCGCCCACTCTCCGCCCCAAGGTCGAATGCCAGAAACTTCAGTCCGCTCGCCATGTTGCCCTCCCTGCAAGGGATTTTAGCAGATCACGCCTGGCACGTAAAGGGATGCGGTGGAGTGATGGAGTATTGGAGTAGTGAGATGCTAAGACTGCTTCTAGCTTTGGGGTGTGTGATGGCGGTTCATTTGGGTTTCACGTCTCTCGTGGCGACATCGAACAAAGAGTTTCCGCGCCATAGCGAGGGCTCGATAGTGGAGCTTAAGGACGGGAGGCTGCTCCTTGCCTGGACGAGGTTCTATGGCGGCTCCGGCGATGCGGCCTCTGCGAATATCGCCGCCATGACCTCGAAGGATGGCGGACGAACCTGGAGCAAGCCTTATGTGATCCAGGAGAACACCGGCAAGCAGAACGTGATGTCCGTGAGCCTGCTTCGCCTGAAGTCAGGCAAGATCGGCATGTACTACCTGGAGAAGAATGCGGATGATGATCTGCGTGTCTACCAGCGCTATTCCAGCGACGAGGCGAAGACGTGGACCGCGCCCGACCAAGTGACCTTCGAGCCCGGTTACAGCATCATGAACAACGACCGGGTAGTCCAGCTTTCGACCGGGCGGATTCTCTGCCCGATCTCGTACACCCCTGACATCGGTGCGCAGGGCTGGGAGTTGGTGTGCTTCTGCCTCTATTCCGATGATCAGGGCAAGACCTGGCATCGGTCAGTCCCCGACCTCCATGCTCCCCAGCGAGGCGCGATGGAGCCGGGGGTCGCGGAACTCGCTAATGGCGATCTCCTGATGATCATCCGCACGCAAGTCGGCTGTATCTACGAGAGCATTTCCAAGAACAAGGGGATGACGTGGTCTCAGCCTGTGCCCACAACGATCAAGTCGCCCAGTGCGCCGGCGACCATCAAGCGGATTCCGGGAAGCAAGGACCTGCTGCTCGTGTGGGATAATAACTATGAACCGGAGCATGGGGGCTTCGGGAAGCGGACGCCCTTGACGGCGGCGATCTCCAAGGACAACGGTAAGACCTGGGAGCATGTGAAGAACATCGAGACCGAGCCGGATCATGGATATGCCTACACGAGCATCCTGTTCGTGAAGAAGAGTGTGCTCATGACCTACTACGAGCAGATCCCCGGCAAACCCGGCTGGTCCCTGAGATTCCGATCTGTGCCCCTACGATGGTTTTATGGGGATTAAACACGGAGGCACGGAGGGGGAGTTTATGGGGGGAAGTCTCAGATTTCTTCCTTGGTTGGGTAGTCATGGCGATGGCAAGGGTGCTGTGGTCAGATAGGGAGTCCACGGAGACAGACCCGGAATTCGATGCGGAGGGCTTTTTCTATACTCCCTCTCCGTGCCTCCGTGGTGCCGGATGGAAAGGGCAAGAAGAGCATGCCAGAGCTTTATCATGAGGAGATCACTGAAAGGATCATAGCAGCGGCCATTGACGTGCACCGAGCCTTGGGCCCAGGGTTGCTGGAATCCGCGTACCAGGCGTGCCTGGCACGCGAGTTGGAGCTTTCGGGCATACCGTTTGAGCGCGAAAAGCCCCTCCTCGTGCGGTACAGGGGCATTGAAGTAGACTGCGGTTACCGGCTTGATTTCATAGTCGAGGGGAAGGTCATCGTCGAGTTGAAGACCGTAGACAGCCTGGAGGGAATACACGAAGCTCAGCTACTGACTTATCTCAAGCTCACCGGCTGCAAAGTCGGCTTGCTCATCAACTTCAACGTGCCCCTCCTGCGTAATGGCATCGTTCGCAGGGTACTTTGAGCCATGGCAGAGGGGTTAACCACGGAGGCACGGAGTGTAGGGAGAAAACACTTGGCGCTGGACTTTCCTCCGTGTGCTCGCTAACTTGGTGGCAGAACCCCTGGCGAGCGTATAATCTATCCAATCATGGAAGAGAGCCCATGACCCGTCCCCGATACACTCCCCCTCCGTGCCTCCGTGTTAACTTCCCCGCGGGCCTCCCTGCTTGAGGCTTATTCCTCCACATTCAGCCCCATCTCCACCTTGCCCTTGGAGTTGTTCTCGATCTTCTGCCCGCCTCTGAATCGGTTGCCCATGATGATGGTCGCCTTCGAGTTCGGCCCGAGGACGATGTCCTTCTTGCCCGCGTCCATGAAGTCGCAGCTACTCACGGTCAGCCCATTCCCATCCGCCAGGATTGCTGGTGAGCCGTCATTCTTGGTGTCCCAGGTGATGAAATGGCACTCGTTGAAGAACACATGCCCCGAGCCCTTGATCGTCGCGTGAGTGGTCGTCATCCCGCCGACGCCCCAGAATCCGCAGTTATTGAACTTCACCGGGCCGGTGTTCGTCTCCTTGACCTCGATGTGCGCCATGAACTGGCAGTTCGTCCACACGACGCCCGCGTGGCCCTGAGTGTTCTCCACCAATACGGCGGTCGGGCAGATGTCCGAGCCACTGGTGTTCAGGATCACGTTCCCCGGGCCGTGGCCGAAGTCGCCGAACTGGAAGCCGACCTTATACCAGATGGCGAAGCAGTTGTTCACATACTCCCAGTCCGTGCGCCCGAAGATGAACGCCGTCGCCTGGCTCTGGAGGTACTCCATCATGCCGCCGTCGTTATACCAGAACGGCCACAGGTGAACGTCCTCTATCCGCGCGATGTCATAGCACTGATCCACGAAGATGCCCTTGTGGAGCGGATGGGCGTATAGCTCGCGGATGAAGTGCCGGCCGCAGGGATTTGTGCCGAAGTCCACCGCCATCCAGGGGTTGACCAGCAGGCACTCCTTGATGGTGCAGTTGTCGCCCTGCCCTCGGATGCACCAGGGGTAAGCGACGATCTTCTGCTTCACCTGCTCGGGATAGAAGACGGTCACGCCCTTCAGGACCGAGTTGCTGTGCAGCATGATGAATGGGTACCCATCCTCCTTGCCCTTGCCCTCGACCGCCAGGAGGGTCGTGCCCTTGTTCTGGGTGCTCTGGGTCGGGGCGGTGAAGACTCCCTGGAGGGTGACGTTCGCCGGGATGCTGATGTGGGTCTTGATCATGTAGTTGCCCGTGGGCGCGAAGACGATCCCGCCGCCGACCTTCTCCGCGGCATCGAGGGCCTTCTGGATCGCGGCCGTGTCGTCGGTCTTCCCGTCCCCCTTCGCCCCGAAGGACGTGACGCTGTAGACCCCCCGTTGCCCGACCATAGCCTTGGCGGAGGAGGGCTGCCCGACCAGGGGCTCGTCTTTGGCACCGGCCGGGATGGACGCAATGAGCAGGATGATGAGAATCAAGATGGCATATTGGGACATGGTTTGCTCCTTAGGCAGTAAGTCTTGGGATAGGATAGGAGGAAAGGAGGGGAATGTCAAGCGTGCAAGCCTCTTACTTATCCTCTCTCCATTCCACCTGCCGTGCCTTTGGGGGAAACCGTATGATCTCAGTCGGCTTCGCGGCTGAAAGTGCACTCCAATCCATCGCTTGGACCGGTACCCAATGACCACTTGCCACACTCATTGCCGACAGCCGGAATAACGGGATTTCGTCGCGACCCGCGCGTGAATAAGATGTGTACAAGAGATATCGCCCATCACTGGACCATTTCAGGCGATGGACGGGTCCAGCGATTGTCCCAAACATCTTACCCAGGCCTTCCTGAAGGTCTAGGATTGCCAACTGCCTGGGTTCTCTTGGCGACATGCCGAAGGCCAGAACAGATAGCGCCAAGAATCTCCCATCTGACGACAAAGCTGCGGCTTCGGGTTCCCAGGGAATAGAGTACTCGTGAACAAGCTGCCATCCTCGCG
>DASRZD010000119.1:0-2446 GCA_035686805.1 Armatimonadota bacterium | reverse complement strand
GGGAGGGTTCGGACCGGGGATATTGGTGGCCCGTTCGGTTGATCGCATGGAAAGTCGTCAAGACGGTGTGTTGTCTATGAAGGAAGGAATCATCATTATCGCAGTCTTGGTGGCGCTTCTCGTGTGGGAGAAGGTTCAGCGGATCGTCGAGGCCCGGCGGTGGGCCGGGGAGAGGCGCGACTTACTGGACCGGTTGATGGCCAGGAATTTCGACGAGTACGTGGAGTACAGGCAGTCGGAAGTCGGTGGTCGGCAGTCGGTAGTCCGCCCTTCGACAAACTCAGGGCAGGAGACTGCAGAGGCGGAGGAGCGGGAAGAGGATATGGAGGCGTGCCGGGCCGAGGATGAGGCGATAAGAGAGCTTGCCTCGAAGGCCGAGGCGGGATACCAGAATTTTGTGGGGGCGGTAGGCGGCCGGGTCGAGAGTTGAGTGTGGAGTGTTGAGGGACGGGAGTAGGACTACGTGGAGACGGCGAGCCAGCAATTTAATCCGGAAACCAGCAAGGTAGACGAGGGGAACTTCGTCGAGAAATTCGGCGAACCGTCATTTGAGCTCGGGTTGGCGGCAAAGCGACCGTTCGAGCAGATGGCGCGCCTCGCGCTGCTTTACGCGGGCGGGCAGCAGACCATCGAGCTTAACGATTCGGACATGAACCAATTGGTGAGGCGGGCGGTCCAGCAACCGCAGTGTGAGACGGTCAGTCGGGTCAACAATCGGATTCCGATCTACTTGCGGAGTATCTCCGCCGCTTTCGGGACCAATCTGCCGGATTTTGAGGGTGTGCCTCATACGCAGGACCTGCCGGATACGGAAGCCGCCGGCGTGGGAACGCGGATACTAAAATGGTGCGACCGAAAAGACAAAGAGGCGGAGAAGCGCAAGATCGAGCTAAACTGGACGCTTTGCACAGGTGAGGCACTGCGGTTCGATTGGTGGGACACGAAGGGCGGGCGCCCGGGCCGGAAGGAGGGAGATACCCAGAGCGACTGGGTGTCTCTGTTCAACTACTGTCTGGACCCGTACTCAGTGAATATATGGCCGCCGCGGTGGCTCATATACTACGACTGCCGGCACGTGGATGAGATCCAGTCGATGTACGGCAAGAAAGTCGAACCCGAGGACGTCACGGACGTGATGCGCTGGTTGGATCGGCTCGCTCTCAACGTGCCGGGAAGCCGGGAATCCTCCAGGGAGACGCTCAAGGATCACGCGATCCTGAAATGCCTGTATGCACCTCCGAGCCAGCGGTATCCAGAAGGGTACTGCTGGGACTGGACGAAGAAGGAACTCTTAAACGGGCGCAAGCTGCAGGCGGGGCAATGGCCCTGGAGTAGATTCCAGTGGTTCACTCTGGCGGCGCGCCTTTACGGGATGGGGCTCGTCGAGTGGTTGATGTCGGACCAGAAGCAGGTCAATCTGCTCCTCTCGCAGATGCAAGAAGTCGCGACCAGACAACTGCGAGGCGATATCGTGACCATGGGCAGCAACCAGAAGATCACGGAGATCGTGATCGATGCGAAGAGCGGCAGGAAGCAGATCATGCTACCGCCGGGGATCTCGAAATACGACATCCTTCAATACAGCCAGATATGGAGCAACGCGGCCCAGCTATACGAATGGCTGATCACTGACATGGATTGGAAGGCCGGGACCAGCCAGTCTTTTCTGGGCCACGAGGTAAAGAGGGATGCTACGCTCGGGGAAATCCAGCTTGCGGTGGAGCGGGACCTGGGGATGCTCAACTGGCACATGGAGACTTACGCGGAGTATCTCACGGACGTGGGCCGGCACAAACTGGCGTTGACGGCCAAGTACGTGAAGAACATACGGATGATGGAGCTCTTCGGGAGGGCGGAGGCGAATGCGATCCCGTACTTCACAGGGGCGTCCCTCCTCGACACCAGGGACGTGATAGCGATCCCGGTGCCGAGGCTGTCGCCAGCGATGAAACGGCAGGCGATCGTCCAGGCAGGAGAGATGGGATGGCTTCCGCCGTGGGAGGGTCCGGAACACCAACTCAGGGGCCGGATGCTGCTGCGGTACATGGGACTCACGGAGATGGAAGACGAGTTGGGCCAGACATACGGATCGCTGGACGATCTCCGGGGATATGTGGGCCAACTATCGGCGATGAGCCGGGAGCTCCTGATGATGCAGGCGCGGGCGGCACTGGAGCTCGCGGCGAACCCGCCGGCACCGGCGCCGGAAGAGATGCAGATGGCGGCGGGCTGATGATAGGACGAACATGCCCAATGTGAACAAAGGCGAGAGTGAAAAGCACTACGTGAGTCGCGCCATCCGGGCTATCATGCGCGAGCATCCGGGCATGAAAGCCGACCAAGCCGCGGCAATCGCGCACAGTCTCTGGCAGAAGAACAAGGACCGGGGGAGAAAGCATTGATTCGGAGCCGGATCGTGATCGAGGAACGGCGGTCGGGAGGAAGA
>DASRZD010000118.1:0-13032 GCA_035686805.1 Armatimonadota bacterium | reverse complement strand
CCGAGGATTGGGAAGACCTGCCCATCGAGCCGGGGGATTATGCGGACGCGCTCAGGCGTCAGGCGGCGGGATTCCTGTCGGCGATTGACGGCGGCCCTCCGATGCGAACGAGCATTCGGGAGGCGGCGAATACATTGAGGCTGTGTCTGGGGCTGATTGCGAAATCGAGTGAGGGGTGATGGGGTGATGGGTGAATGGGTTCCCAGTGCCCCAATTCCCCAATCCCCCACTGCCCCATCTGAGAACGTAGGTGAGTTATGGCAAATACCAGAGATCTGTTGACCCTGCAGAACAAGGTGGCGATCATCACCGGCGGTGCGGGGAGATACGGCAAGGTCTTCTGCCGGGGGCTGGTCGAGGCCGGCGCGAAGGTCTGGATCGCTTCGCGGAGTGCTGAGGCGTGCGCCGAGTATGCGGGCAAGCTCCGGGCGGATGGATTTGCCGCCGATTCGGAGTGCATGGACATGACCGACGAAGCCGCCCTTCGCCGGGTGCGAGACCGCATGATGGCGGAGGATGGGCACATTGATATCCTCGTCAACAACGCCGTCATCCGCCCGATGAAGGGCTATGACGACGACCTGGAGCGATGGCGGGAGTCCATAGACGTCAACTCGACCGGCATGTTCGCGGCCACTCGCTGCTTTGGCGAGGTCATGGAGAAGCAGAAGGCAGGCTCGATTGTCAATATCTGCTCGATCTATGGGGTCGTGAGCCCCGACTTGCGGGCTTACGGGCGTGACGGCGATGACTTCCCGCCGGACTACATGTTCCATCGAGGGGCGGTGCCGAACTTCACCCGCGCGATGGCAATGCGGTTCGCCCGCTTCGGGGTAAGGGTGAATGCACTGAGCCCCGGCGGCCTCGATGAGCCCACGATCCCCGAGCGAACGAGGACCTTCTACGAGGCCCGCTGCCCGATGGCGAGGTTCGCGACCGAGGACGACGTGAAGGGGGCGCTGGTCTTCCTGGCCTCCGATGCCTCCAGGTATATCACCGGCCAGAACTTGATCGTGGATGGCGGATGGACGATTTTCTAGACCGGTAATCAGTGATCAGTAAACAGTGAACAGTGAGGGGAAGCGTGCTTGACCGTGCGTCGGTATATGCTACGGGATTGCTCGGTATCCTTGGGGATGATCTGATCGGAGTGTACCTCTACGGATCGCTCGCACGGGGATGCTACCATGCAGGCCCAAGCGATGTGGATACTATTGTGGTCACCAGAAGGGATTGTACTGAATCGGAGCACCCGGCGATTCTGAGAGTTCATCAGGAGGCAGGCGCACCCGTGGACGCAGTGTTTGTGACCGAGGAGCAGTTGAACGCTGATGTGTTTCCTACGCCGATCAGTTTCCTGGTGAAGCCGATCGAGGGTCACAAGATCGTCCATGTTCCGGAAGGCAGGGGCGATTTCCTGCTGCAGAGACAGGACGCATACGAGGCCGGCGTCGCGTTGGCTGGCCCTGATCCCCGTGAGATCATGCGCCCTGTTCCCTGGCCGCTGCTGGCAGAGTGCCTTGATTACTTGTTTCCACATATCATCACACGCTTTAAGAATCCAGTGCTCATGCTTTGCCGGATTGCCTACGCACACGCGAACCACAGCCTTTGCAGCAAGCGTCGGGCCGGCGAGTGGGCGTTGGAGACATTCGAAGAGCGCTGGAGGCCTGTGATATCAGCAGCCTTGACTCAGTATGCGGAAGGTGTCACTGGGCCTGCAGCCACATCAGCGGTCCTCCAGGAATTCGAGGAATACTGTGCCGGGTATATCAGAGGTCTGCAGTCTGCTGTCTGCAGTCCACAGTCTCAGGTGAAATCATGATCAAACTAGGCATTGTCGGAATGAGTGATGGGAACGGGCATCCGTACTCGTGGGCGGCGATCATTAATGGGTACGACCGCGAGGCGATGGCTTCGTGCCCATTCCCGGTGATCCCTCAGTATCTCGGCGAGCGGTCGGAGGAGCATTTCGGGATCGGCGATGCCAGGGTGACCCACATCTGGACCCAGGAACGCAAGGTTTCCGAGCACATCGCCAAAGCCTCGAAGATCGAGTTCATTGCCGACCGCCTGGAGGACATGGTCCCGGAGATTGACGCCCTGCTCCTTGCCCGAGACGACGGCGAGAATCACCTGAAGATGGCCGCGCCTTTCCTGGACAAGGGCATTCCTGTATTCATAGACAAGCCGCTGGCAGACAATCGGCCGGATCTCGACGCATTCCTGGAGCGATTTCGCAAAGGGCAGCCTTTCCTTTCATCGTCATGTTTCCGATACTGCAAGGAGCTGAAGGCGTTGAAGGACGAGGGCTTTTTCTATGCGACCGCCTTCTCGCCGAAGTACTGGCGGACCTACGGCATCCATTTGCTCGAAGGGCTGAGGACCGTCATGGGCGGCGGGTTCAAGGCGGTGAGGGACGTCGGAACGAAGGGCCGGTCGCTCGTCCAACTGGTCTGGGATGATGGCAGGGAGGCTCTCCTGGAGGTCGTGGAGGGAGTCGCCGGCCCGATAGCTTTCCAGTTCCACAAGGCCGATAAGTGGGTGCGGGTGGATAGCTTCGACACGTTTTCCATGTTCAAGGCCCAGCTTGCCGATTTCATCGGCTTCGTCGATACGGGGAATCCGCCGTTCTCGATGGAGGAGACCTTCGAATTGGTGTCGGTCGTTGTGGGCGCAAGGGAGTCGCGCGACCGGGGAGGCGACTGGGTGGAGTTGGGAGGATAGACTTGCCGACGGGAATCATTCAAGGGCTGACCGTCTGGGACTACGCGGTAGTCATACTGTATGGCGCGGCCATGCTGGGGGTCGGGGCACTCTACTCGGGGAGGCAGACCGACCTGGGCGAATACTTCCTGGGACGAAGAAGCATGAGTTGGCTGGTCGTGGGCATCTCCACCATGGCCACGCTGGTCAGCACGATCACCTATCTGACGACCCCAGGCGAGATCATCAAGAACGGTCCGGGCGTCCTGTGGGGGCAGCTCGCAGTCATATTCGCTTTCTTTATCATCGGATACCTGATCGTGCCGCGGATAATGGCCCAGCAGATCGTCAGCGGCTATCAGATCCTGGAAGCGCAGTTCGGGCATGGAATCCGTCAGGCGGCGGCAGTCCTGTTTGTGCTCATCAGGATCGCGTGGATGGGGCTGGTGGTCTACACATGCAGTGTGGCGCTCGCGGCAATGACCGGCTGGCGGCTGGAATACATCCTGATCGGGGTCGGCGTCGTGACGACGATCTATACCTCGATGGGCGGAATCCGGGCGGTGATGATAACGGACGTGACCCAGGCAAGCATCCTGTTCTTTGGGGCGATTCTTATTATCATCTACGTCATGATCCGCTCGCACAGCATGACTGCCTGGTGGCCCGATCTCGGCGATCCGAAGGTCATGACCATGCTGAACTGGCCTCATGTCCCCCTGTTCCCGACGGCTCTGTCTCAACGAATAACCGTCTTCAGCATCATCTTCATGTATGTCATCTGGTGGGTTGCGACCGCCAGCTCAGATCAAATGGCGATTCAGCGGTATCTGAGCACGAAAAACGTTTTCGCCGCCAGAAAGAGCTTCCTAACCAACACCGCTGCAAACCTGGCATTGGGAACTGTGCTGGCCTTGTGCGGATTCGCGCTGCTGGGGTTCTTCCTCAAGAACCTGGACCTTCTCCCCTCGCTCAAGGTACTGAGTCCCAATGCCGCTCCCGAGGCGTTCGGCAAGATGGCGGGGATGGATGATCTGTCGCAGAAGTATTACACGCTCAGGCAGGGGGCGGACAAGATCTTCCCATGGTTCATCGCGAACGTCCTGCCGCCGGGACTGTCAGGATTGCTACTGGCGGCATTATTCTCCGCGGCGATGTCGAGCATCTCGTCGGGGATCAACTCGATCACGACCGTGCTGATGGTTGACTTCAAGGGCATCTTCGCCCGCAACGTCGAGGAGGGCAAGCAGGTGGTGAGGGCGCGGAAGATCGGCTTCTCCATTGGAGGGATTGCGATCCTGGTGAGCTACCTTCAGAGACTGATACAGGGCAATTTCATGGAGGTGGCGCAGAAGATCAACCTGTTCTTCGTGGCCCCGCTTGGCGCACTTTTCCTGATGGCGTTTTTCATGAAGCGGGTAAACAAGCAGGGGGCATGGGCATCAATCGTGGCGGGAGTGCTCGTGGGGGTATTCGTCTCCTACTTCTCAGAAATCTACGGGTTTCTGACCGGCAAGGAAGGCTACATCTCGTTCACCTACACGCTCCCATTCTCGCTGGCCGCAAGCCTCACTGTGGGGTACCTGGTGAGCCTGGCGTTCCCACCGCCGAAATCCGCCCGATGAACAGCTTATCGGTCCGATGGCGCTGGAGGTCTTCGCCGCCGGCGAGGTAGATGGTCCCGTTATTTAGCCCTGCCGACATAGTTGCCACCGGCAGGGGCAGGGGAGGGGCCGGCGCATAGGTATCCGTCTCCACGTCGTAGATCCAGACCTTGTCCAGGAATCCCTCGCCGTAGCCGCCGAAGAGTCCGATATGGCGGTTGTCCAGGGCGAGGGCTGCGCTCCATCGAGCGGGGTTGGGGATGTCCTTCAGGCGCTTCCATGAGCGGTTCTGGTAGACCCAGGCGTCACCGAAATTGCTGAGAACGCCATCGTGATAGCCATATCCTCCGAAAACGAACAGCTTGTTCCCCACAGATGCCACTGCCGAGCCCACTCTCCCTGAGGGCGATGGATACTCCTTCCACTTGCGCGAATTGAGATCCAGAACGAGCATCTTTGGCTTCGCCGCCACGATTCCGACTTCGTCCATGCCGGGGGCTCCCCCGACGACATAGAATTTGCTGCCGATGGCAGCCCCTTGAGCGCCGAACAGGGGTCGGGGGAGATCAGGCAGGCGCTTCCAGACGAACTTCCCGCGTTCCTTGACCAGGCGAAAGCAGTCATTGAGTGCGCCTTTCTCATTCGCACCCCCGGCAATGACCAGCTGGCCATCAATGACAGCGGACGCCCCATAAGCCCCTGGAATCGGCAGATACGGCAGCCGAACCCACTTCTTAGTCGAGGGCGAATAGGCGATGGTTTCGGCGGAGTAATGCTTGGTGTCATTCTCCCAGTAGGCCCCGCCTGCCACGACGAACATGCCCTCGACCATCCCGCATCCAAGGTGGTCGCGGGCGCTCGGCATGGGCGGGCCGGTCCGCCACTCCGCATGCCCAGTCGCAGTAAGTATCATTGCAAGGAGAATGATCTTCATCGTTTGGTGACCCTCAGGGTGCATCTACCCACATCGTGAACCTGGACCTCACACCGGAAGCCGAACGGCTCGATCACCCGGGCGTAGAGGACTTTGCAGTGCTCGCAGTAGTCGGGGAAGGGAGTGATGTGCTTACTCTGTTTAAGAATGCCGACTGAGGGGCATTTGTGCATCTCGATCCTGAACTCGTCTTCTGAGAGCGTCATCGTCTGATCCGCGCCTTCCTCGGTGAGGGTGTGGGTCCAGTACTCATGCATCCCGGCCAGCCCCTTCTCGGCAACGAGGTCGCGAAGGTTGTATAGAAACTCGTCCGCAAGCTCCTCCCAGAACCGAATCAGCTCCTGCCGGCCGTGCCGCTCCTCGATGAAGGCGAACAGCTCGTTGTAGGCTGGGATGAACTCAGTGCAGGAGATCATTCTGCCCTCCAGAAGCGCTGGGTGCATCGGCCGAGCGCCTGATCGTACTCGGTGCTGGCGGAGTAGCCGGCCCGGCGGCAGATCTCGTCGTTCACGATCCTAGTGGACTCACAGAAGTTGGGGGCGATCTCGTAGCTGTGCGTCTTCATGTGACTAATCGCCGGGCATTCTCTGACTTCCAGGATCAGGACATCATCGTCAGCATAGAGGCGGAAGTCGGCATCCTCAAGAGTCATAATGCGCCTCCAATGCACTGCAAGGGCAGGCAACCCCTGTCTCCTCAAGCGCCGGATCAATGGCGCGTAGACGTTCCGAGCGACCTGGCGCAGGTACGCCTCCACCTCGGCCGGGCCATAGTTCTCGGCCAGGAACTTCAGCCCGAAGCTGAGGCAGCCGTGGAAATCCTTGTGTACGTTAGCCATTGATGGGATACCTGCCCGCCTCTTTTGAGTATGCGACGGCCTGAATGACAGTCTCGGGGTTCACGCCGACGTAGGTTTCGCCGCCGACCGCCAGGATGAACCCTCCACCCGGCCCGCCGATGCGGATCGCTCGATCAATGACCGGCTTCACGGTCGCCAGGTCATAATACAGGTCACGGCAGTTCAATCCGCCTGAGAAAACGGTCTTCCCCTGGAGGGCGGGCTTGGCGTTGGCGATGTCACTGAACCCGCCGATGTCCATGCGAGTCAGCTTCATGTCGTTCGCATACATTTCGAAATGATGGTCGTTCGGGCCGTCGGCGTGGAGAGCCCGGCCCTTGACGCCATATCGCTCGTAGATCGCCGTGTTGTAGGGATAAACGAACTCCCGATACATGGCATTGGACACGAAGGCCGAGTGATCGTCCGCCAGCCCGATGCTCTCGGTCTTGCGCCCTCGGAGGGAATCCTGATAGTCCACCAGCCGGCAGAAGGCATCCAGCAACTTCCCGAAGAAGCGGTGGATGAGTGCAGGGTCTTCGTACATGAGAGAGTAGATGAGCTGAGGATCGGCGAGGGCGCACGCGCAGCTCAGCGGCGGATGGATGCCGATCCCACCGCCGGCAGGGAGATTGATCCCACGCTCCTTGACTCGATCCTTGAACTGCTCGATCTTGTGGAGGGCGTCCTGAATTCCGGGGCTCTTGGACGGATCGGGGACCTGGAAGGCCTCGATCCGGGCGGGGGTTTCGAGGGCTTTATGGACCCAGGGCGAGGTGTCGTCAGGATACTCGATGGGGAAGCCGAAGTAGAAGCCCTCGGAGACCGGGCCGAGGTCGAGATGGAGGCCGTACCCTGTACGGTCGTCCTGAAGCTCCTCATACGCCCACTCGAGCCCCTTGAGCTGAACGTCAATGCAGGTGTCGAAGTCGGTATAGTAATCGCGGATGTTGTAGCCGAACAGGCGGGAGTAGAAGCTGCCGGCGGTGCTGATAGTGATCGGGACGCGATCCGGCTCTTCAAATCGGCGAGTGATCGCAAGGCGGTTCTTTGAGTCTGCTATTCGGTCCAGGTACTTGTCAGGGTGGAACATGGAGTCGTCCTCCATGGGAGCGCCGATGTCCTCATCGGCTCCGGAGCACGTGAGGACACGTGCGCTCCCGGGCTCATCTCATTCTAACCCAGCATACGGCTCTTAGTCAAAGCCGACGATGCGTATGCTATTGAACTTCCTCATGAGCGCCAGCAGCTCAGTCAAGATGGGTCGAGGCAAGGGGACGATGAGGTATGAATCCCTATAAGTATCCAGGTATGTCATCCTGGCCCGAAGCCGCTTGAATTGAAGAATGCCCTGCCACGGGATAATGGTCTTTTTGCCAAACAGAGTCCTGACCTCCATGACGATGGGCGTGCATGTGATGGCTACGATTACGCGAATCGGCTGCTGAATCAACAGCCAGACCAGCAGGCCGATTATGAACAGCCACTCGACCCAGAATACCAGGTAAACAATTAATGGTATCCTGCCCGCTCCCAAGACGAACAGCGAAAGACAGGAGCCAACGATGACTAGCGACAGGAGCGACAGTATTCCATGCCCCCACCATGGCAGCCGGTAGCTCAAGATGATTTCGCTTTGGTCGCCGGTCATTTGGCTCATTCTAACCCCAACAAGCGCTTAAGGTCAAACCACGGGCGAATCTGGTATAATGGGCCGGACATGAGAGCGAAGATCATATTGAGTCTGTTATTGCTGGTGCTTGCTGGCCAAGCGCATGCTGCCTCGAAGGTTGTGATGGTCGTTCTACCGGCCGTTTCCGTCGAGGATCTCGCATCAACCGACCTGCCGACCATACACAAGTTGATGGAGACCGGCGCGGTGGGATTGATGAACTCGCGTACCGCGGGGCGGCTGGACATCCCGCATGGCGAATACGCTGACTCGAAGTACACCCCGGAGAGCGGCTATCTGACCATCGGCGCGGGCGCTCGGGCGATCGCGGGGGCCGATGCGAGACAGGCGTTCAACCGGGATGAGTTGGTCGCGGGCATACCCGCATGGAAGGTTTTCCGGCAGCGTACTCTCACAGACCCGGGGAATTCGGCAGTTGTGCACATCGGGATCGCCAAGATGCAGTATGACAATGCCGAACTAAATTACGAGGTGAAGATCGGGGCGCTGGGGGATGCGATTCATGCTGCAGGGCTGAAGACGGGGGTCGTCGGCAATTCGGATGATAGCGAGGTTCATCGCGAGGCGGCGACGATCTGCATGGACAGCAAGGGCCTGGTGAATTTCGATAAGGGGTTTGCCGATTTCACAGTTGTCGAGTTTGGTGAGACCGCTCGCCTGGATAGAAGCCGTCTGGACTTGATGGACTGGGTCTATCAGCGGGAGCGCAAGAAAGCTTTGCAGCAGGCCGATCGGGAGTTGGGACAGCTTGCCTTGGATAAGCAGACTACGCTGATAATCCTGTCGCCCTACCCCTCCTCCTATGCTATCGAGAAGACCGAAAGTGGCCTTTGCCCGGTGATCGTCTCCGGACCGGGATTCGGGCATGGATTGCTGACTTCCGGCTCGACGAGGATACCGGGAGTAATCACCAACACGGACATCGCACCCTCGATATTGTCCATGCTCAACATACCTGTCCCAACATCGCTCGTCGGGCGACCAATCATGACCTCGCCGAGTGACTCCCCGGACGCGCTTCTGCGCCTGAACCAGCGGGCGTCGGTGCAGGCGCTCAGTCAGCCGGTGCTGAGACAGGTCATGACCGCCATTATCGTCCTTGTGGGCGTCGTAACCGTGCTGTGGCTGATCCTCCCCGTCCCGAAGAGAAGACGGCTTTGGCCGCTGATCCTCCTCCCGCCGACGGCGGCCCTCGCCCTGTTGCTGCAGGCGATGTGGCCCACGCCAAGCCATTCAGAAGCGTGGCTGAGGCTGATGATCCTGGCGGTGGGGATGATCGGCGCGGCGACTCTGATTGTGCGGAAACCGTCGAATGTGTTGATGGTCGTGAGCCTCGCCCTGGTCGGACTGGTGACCCTTGATCTGGTGACTGGAGGCACGCTGACCCGAAACTCGATCATGGGCTACTCGATCGTGGAGGGCGCAAGGTACTATGGCCTGGGAAACGAATTGATGGGCGCGTTCCTGGGGGCGATCCTGGTGGGCCTGGGTCTGCTGCTCGGCGCTTCCAAGGCGAGTCGCCGGACGATCCAGATTGCGCTGATCCTCGGACTGGCCTTCAGCGTCGTGATAGACGGCGCGCCGATGCTGGGAGCGGATTATGGCGGGGCGCTGGCGATGGCTCTGGCGTTTGGGATAGCATTGGCCGTGTCGGGGAGCAAGCCGTTCCGACTGCGAAGGCTGGCGGGGATCGTGCTCGCCGCGGGAATCTTGATAGCGGGCCTTGCGGTCTTGGATTCGCTCAGGGGGCAGGCGCACGAATCTCATCTGGGTCGGGCGATTCACCTTGCAGGATCGGGCGGGCCGGCGCAGATCGGCATGCTGATCAAGCGCAAGCTGCTCATGAACCTCTTCCTCATTCGGGTGAGTGTCTGGAGCCGTGTAATGGCCGCATATGGAATAAGCCTGGGTCTGGTGCTCTATGTCGGCGATCGGAAGATCGGACCATTGCCGATGCACCTGAGGATTACGCTGACGGGAGTGATCAGCGGGACACTGGCAGCGTTGATATTCAACGACTCGGGGATCGTGGCGGCGGCAACGTGCTTTGTCTACGGCTGGTCGCTGCTAATGCTGGTTGCCCTCGAGAGGCAAAACGGCAAGGAGCAGGTCACATGACCTGCTCCCACTCGCTCGTTATTACAAGGCACTAGTAGGACGGTCCGCTTGGGATCGTAGGAGAAGTAGTTGACGGCAACGGCGCCTCGGGCGAGGCCGGGGGCATCGCCGGCTGAGACATCATCGGAGCAAGACCGAATCGCTGACGCTCCATCTGCCGTTCCTCATCTGTCATCGGCTTGGTTGCCTGAGTAAACGGCCACTGGCTCACGTCCATCATGCTCACAGGTTTCAGACCACGGTCAATGGCAATGTCTCTCCAGGTCTGGCCCTGCACTCTGATCATCCTGAGCAAGTTCTCAGGAGTCTCGCCGGTCTGCGCTGCTATGTTGCCGGCGATGGCAACATCACGCCAGGAGAAGCCCTCCTGATTGAGCATCTCCCACTGCTGGATGCTGATGACCGGCCCGCCGTTCGGATAGGACAGATAGCGCAGTGGCAGAGACGAAACGGTGGGAGTGATCTCCTGCTGCATTCCTGCCACCGCAACCATCGGAGCAGGGGTCAACAGGGATGCGACTGTCGTGTTGCAACTGGACGCAATCTGGTCCCAGCTCTGGCCCTTCATCAACATGCTCGAGATGTCGGCGGCCGTATTATTGCACTTCGTGGCCGCGTTCGCCATCAGAGCGATCTGAGGGTAACTGCAGCCCTGCATCCGCAGGCTGGTCACCTGGTCGCTCGTGAGGTTGTACCTCTGCATCACGAGCTGCCGCTGGAACGACTCATCCTGCGGAAGGACGGCCATCGTCATGAAGTTGGACGCCGACACATCGCTTCCCGGGAAATTCCCCTGGGACACGATGGTCGTGGGAGTCAGGTTCTGATTGTGCGCGGGCTCGAGGCTTACCGCCAGGCTATCCCACGGCTCGGCCCAGTGGGCGAACTGCTCTCGGGTATTGAGCATGCCGCCCTGGAAAGTGCCGATGTACCGTTTGGTATTCCCCTCGGTATCCACGAGCCAGGCCTCATAAACCATGTTCGCGGGAGGCGGACAACTCACGCTCGCATTCACTTCCACGTTGAAGTACGGGTTCGAGCCTCCGATCTCGCCGGAGAGGATAGACGCATTGCCGGACACTCCCTGAGTGCCGCTCGACGCCAGACTTACATTCCGGACGCTTGCCAGCGCCGGAAGCGAGATGATAGCAAGGACTATGAGTATAGTCAGTGCTTTCTTCATTTGGTTTGCTCCTCCTCGTGCTTATTATCTTGGTGGCTATTGATGGAGGCATGTGTCATGCCTCGACGGGCACTTTCTTTTCTTTGGCCTTTTCGGCCTCGGACCTGGGCGCAGTGATCTCCAGGACGCCGTCCTTGAAGCCGGCCTTCACCTGATCGGGATTGATGGCGGTCGGCATGGGTATTGTGCGGAAGAACCTGCCATACTGCCGTTCCTGGCGGAAGAAGCCCTTTTCCTCGACCTTCTCTTCCTTCTTGAACTCGCCCTTCAGGCTGATGCTGTCCTCGGTTGCGGTGACCTCGATGTTCTCCTTGTCTATACCGGGCAGATTCGCCTTGACCACGATGCTGCCGTCCTTCTCGAAGACATCGATCGGAGGGGACATCACCATACCCATTGGAGCGGGCATAACGCTCTCAAACATCCGGTCCATTTCATCGCGCATCCTGCGCAGCTCCTGAAACGGTTCCCACCTCATTAGACTCACTCTGATTCACCTCCTGAAATTGGCGTTCGCCACACGACTTCGATACCCGCATGGGAAATAGGCAAAACATGGAGAGTGGGAGCAGTGGGAGTATGGGGGTATGGGCGTATGGGAGTGTGGGAGTGGGAGCAAAAAGGAGGGTGGCTAAAGCCACTTGATGCGCTTGAAGTAGTAGAGCAGGCCGAGCGAGATGACGACCATCAGGCCGAGGGTGGTGAAGTAGCCATAGTGCCAGTGAAGCTCCGGCATGTATTTGAAGTTCATGCCGTAGATGCCGCTGACTACCTGCATCGAGATGAGGATGGTAGCAACAACCGTCAGGACTTTCATGACGCTGTTGAGACGGTTCGAAATCACGGTGAGATAGGAATCGAGCGCGCCGGCCAGGATATCGCGGTATGTGTCTATGGTATCCACGATCCTCAAGACGTGGTCATAGACGTCCCTGAGATACAGGGTGGCTTGTTCCGAAAGGAGAGGCTGTTCGCGCCTGGTGAGGATGTTGAAGACGTCCCGGAGCGGGGTGGCGATACGCCGAAGCACGAGGAGTGACCGCTTCATTCGAAAGATGCGCTCCGCGGAATCGTCGCCCTTCTGCTTGAAGATGCTGTCCTCGATCTTGTCAAGCTGTTCGTCTATCTGATCGAGGACCGGGAAGTATGAATCCATGAAGCCGTCGAGTATGTCATACAGAAGCATGCCGATGCCAGGCTCGACCATCTTGGGGTTCTTCTGCCAGGTATCGGCGACTTTCTCCAGGATCGGCTGGCGACTTTTGTGGAGCGTAACGATATAGTTCCTGCCGACGAAGAGATCAACCTCGAGGGGCTTGATATCTAAGGTCTTAGGCGAGAAGGAAATCGATTGCACGGCCATGAAGAAATAGCCTTCATACTCGTCTATCTTCGGGCGACGGTGAGGGGTAAAGTAGTCCTCGATGGCGAGGGGATGAAAGCCAAACTCCCCGGCGAGGAGGTCCATCTCCTCACGGCTGGGGTCGAGTGCATCGAGCCAGAGGATGCTCGAGGGGTCAGCGATGATGTCGCTGATCCGGCTTAGGTCCTCACGCTTCTGGAAACCCTTGTCTTTTTCGTAGACGAAGAGACTGAGCATTGGCATTAAGGCGTAATACGTAATGCGTAACCGGAAACGGCCTTACGTATCACGCGTCCGGGGGCCGGGCGACTTTTACCATGCTTGGGCGGATGACTTTGTCCCCGATCATATATCCGGTTTGGAACTCCTCGATTATCATACCGTCAGTGTACTCGTCGCTGTCAAGCCGCATCACTGCCTCATGGAGGTTGGGGTCGAACAACTTGCCCTGAGCCTCGATCGGCTTGACCCCCTCCTTGGTGAGGATGTCTCTGAGCTGGCGCAATATGAGGATCACGCCGCCGTGGAGGGCGTCATAGTCCTTGATCTCCTCTGCGGTCTTGATCGCCCGCTCGAAGTTGTCCAAAACCGGC
>DASRZD010000117.1:0-10251 GCA_035686805.1 Armatimonadota bacterium | reverse complement strand
CAGCCCATGAGGCCTGGTCTGCTCGGCGATGACTCGCATCATCGGGACAGGGCCGATGGCATAGACCACATCGATCTTTCGGCCGTCCTTCAGAAGGTCGGCCAGCACTTCGCTGACGAAGCCTTTTCGGCCATAACTGCCGTTATCCGTAGTTATGAAAAGCTCATCGCTCGATGCCCGCATCTCAGCTTCCAGAATAATCAATGACTTGTCCCGAGCGCCGATTATGGAGATCACCGTGTTGCCGGCCTGCTTCATGGCTTTGGCAATCGGTCTCAGCTCGGCGACTCCGATTCCTCCGCCGATGCACACGACGGTCCCGGATTTCTCCACTTCGGTCGCTCGACCAAGTGGCCCCACAACATCCCTCAGCGAGTCACCTGGCTCGACGAGCGATAGCTCGGTAGTGGATCGTCCGATGTGCTGGAAGATGATCGTGATCGTGCCTGCCTCCCTGTTCCAATCAGAGATGGTGAGCGGCACGCGCTCGGTATCTTCCCTCTGCCGAACGATCACGAACTGCCCGGCTCTGGCTTTCCTGGCGATTGGAGCCGCTTCCACCTCGAGCAACGTGACTACGTCCGCCAGGCACTCTTTGCGAACTACTTTGTACAACCTGCCTAACCTCCTGCTATTTCTTGCCGGCCGCGGGCGGCGTCGGGAACTTCTCTTCCTTCACGGTTACGCCCTTCGGAAGCGAGAACATGGTATCCGGAACATTGTAATTCAGCTTGAGCTGCTTGGTCTCAACGCTGCGGCTGAGAGCCCCCGAAGTCTCCTGTGACTTCAGCAATGTCGGCAGCCTCGGGTCCGTACTGATGTAAAGTTTGGCGCTGCTCCCCTTTTCCGAGGCGGAAAAGACGTCGCATTTGATGCCGATCACCGTCGCCGTGCCGACCTTCTTCGCACCCTTGACCGGCGAACTCATCTTCTCGATAAACTGCTGGACACTCCCGCCCTGACCAGCCGGGATAGTGGTCTTGACCGCCTTCTTTTCCGCCGGCGAGTAGATATACAATACCTGTCCCTTCCTGATGTTCACAACAAGGCCGGCGGTCGTATACTGCTCCATCCTCAGGTTGTTGCCCTCCCAGTAGAGTTTGGATGTCTCCATGCTCGACGCGCCGGTATTCTTGACGGTCATCACTCGCTCGATGAAGCCCGACTTCGCCAGCCCGGCCGATTGAGCCTGACCAGCCAACAGGACAAACGCCATAATCCCCAAAACATTTCTCAAGACTCAGCCCCCGAATACTCCTTGATTATTGCCATTGCTCTCTCAACCTCATCCTTCGGGACAAGGATATCGCCCCAAACCCCGCTTCCCATCGTGAAGACGCCGTCGAACCACGAAGACTCCCGCGGCCTGATGACCGCCGGAATCCCGGCATCCTCCAGACAGGCCCTCACGAGATTGGCGGTCACTTCATCAACCGTCGAGTGGACCCGCACAAAATCCTCTCTCATACCTTCACCATCTTCCCGGTGGCTTCCGCCACGATCTCGCCGCTCGTATCCCTGGCCTCCGCTGCACATTCGATCAGCCGGCGGGCCTCAGCAACGACCCATCCGCTGACAACCAACTCCTCGCCGGTCGGGACGGGCTTCTTCAGCCGAATCTTCAATTCAGCGGTGATGGCGCGCTGGTTCATCGTATAGACCAGCTTGGCCATAGCCTCGTCCAGCAGCGTGCTCAATATCCCGCCGTGCGTGATGCCGGTGTACCCCTGATGCTCCCTTCGAGGCGTGAACCGAGTCACGTACTTGCCGTCCTCGAAGGCGAAGGTTAGCTTGAGACCGATCGGGTTATTCGGCCCGCAGGCAAAGCACATTCCCTCGTCGCTCAGTTTCATCCGCTGTCTCTTTCCTCTAGCCCCTATCCTCTAGCCCCTAGAAACGCACATCTCCAGCAACGGGCATACGTCGCAAGCCGGATTCCGTGCCTTGCAGACCCGCCGCCCGTGAGTAACCAGGTTCACGTGCATCGAATAAACCATCTCGTCCGGTATCATCGCCTGCAGCAACCTGTGGGCCTCCTCGGCGCTCACCTTCGGTCCGATGAGCCCCAGCCTCCCCGCGATGCGATGGACGTGTGTATCAACCGGAAACACCGGCCGTCCCATGGAGAACATCAGCACGCACGAGGCCGTCTTGATGCCTACCCCATTGAACTGCATCAGGAACGCCCGGGCGTCCTCGTCCGACATCTCGTTTAGCAAGTCAAGGTCCAGCTTGCCATATCTGGCATGAATGTCGTCCAGAGACGCCTTGATCCGCCCGGCCTTGATCCTGGCAAGACCTCCGCAGCGGATGGCATCCTCGATGTCTTTTACGTCCGCCTGACGGACCTCGTCCCACGAAGCGAACCGCTCCCGAAGACTCGCAAACGCCCTTTGATAGTTCGCCGCCGACGTATTCTGAGACAGTATGGTCAGTATGAATTCATCGAGCGGCGTGAGATCAGGTTTGAACTCCGGCCGCCCGTGCTTTGCTTCCAGCAGCGCGCCTATGCGCGCGATGATTTCCATGACGGTTCCAGGGGATGATTATAGCATAGAGAGAGGCCAACCGCAACCAACCGCACGCCCGGAGGCGAATGAGGGAATGGTCTACGGTTGATGGCTAATGGGAGATCAAATCCGTCAGGTTTCCCTCATATATCCGCTGCCGGTCGGCTTCGGACAGATTGGCATAGTCCACCCTATATCGCGCCGGGAGGGCGTACTGAAGCATCAGTTCGGTGGCGAAGAGGAGGCGCTCGGAGCCGACTTCGGCGACCAGTTTGCCTATGCAATTGGTCGGCCCCTGGACGCCGGCAATGTCGGCGAAGATGTTTCCAGCCTGCTTCAACACGGTCGTGATCTCCCCATACCGCCCCATGCTGAGCACGAAACGGGTGTCCGGGTGCTTGTTCGCCAGGTCTGCGACACTGGCGGCGGGAACCCCCGGGATCATGCAGGTCGGCGGATGCTGGCGCTCATCCCAAAGGCGAATGCTGATGAAGATTGGGAGGCCCAAACTCGCCAACTCCCAAACCTCCGGCAAGTCTAGCACATAGCCATGATAGTTCGGGAATAGTCGGACTCCCCTGGCGGATAATATCTCATGAGACCGCTTCAGATCATCCTTCCACCCTGGGTACATGGGATTGAGTGCCGCTATCAGCGCCAATCGGTCGGCATGCTTGCGGATATCGGGGTAGATCTCCTCATTCGCCTCCTGAGCATTCGGATAGAACGCCCCCGCTAAAGGCGAAACCGCGGCGCGATCAATCCCCGCCTTGTCCATCAGACGGAGCAGGTTCCCCACGCTATGGTGCTGAGACCGACGGAAAGGATGACGGCCCACAAATGTACAGGCGTCCCAGATCATGAGCGTCTCCTCTCCAAGAGCGCCTGCATGTTCGCGCCGAGAATCAGCGAACGATCCGCATCCTCTATTTCAGCATCCAGGATCTTCGCCACGGCCACCGAGAGATCAACTCCATGAGCGTCCGAGCCGAAGAGCACCCGCCGTGCGCCCAGTTCCTCCACGGCACGCTCGACCATCCCCATCTCGATAATGCTCCCGCTGGTATCCACGAGGATGTTCGGGCAGTCCTTGACCGCCTCGATGCCCCGCTCCCAATCGCCCGCGATGTGAGCCAAGATGATGTCAGCTTCAGGGTATCTGCGCGCCAGGTCGGCAACGTGCAAGGGATTCGACTCGTGCGGCAGATTGCCGGTCGCCTTGTGCCAGGCATGCTGGAGGACGGGAATCCTGTATTCGATGGCTTTCTCGACCAGCGGGAAGACTCGAGGGTCGTCGGCATAGGCGGCAACCCAAAGCTTGACGCCGACCATGCCTAACTCCTCAACACACCGCTTCATCTCCGCCAGCGATTCGTCGGTATAAACGGGGTTCAGGTAGCAGAATCCCAGCGCAAGGTTGGGGAATTCGCTCATGACCTCAGCGACATCGTTGTTAGCCTCGATGAATACCTTCGGCGTCGGCTCGTAGGACCAGACTCTCCCGAGTGATGAGATGCAGAGCCTCTCGACCCCGAGTATGGATGCCTTCTCGACCAACTCCGGCTGTATGCCCGCGCCTTGCAGATGCACATGGCAGTCAATGATCATGCTCTACCTCATGAATCGGTACTTGATCAGTGTCCAGAAGGCCACAATCCCATCCCACCAGCCGATCTTCTTGCCCAGTTCGGAGGTTCGGGCGGTGTATCGGATTGGGACCTCCATGATCTTCACTCCTCGGCGGAGAAGCTTGGCGGTAACTTCGGGGCAGAATTCGAATCGCCGGCAAGTGAGATTCAGGCTCTTGATGAGGTCGGCTCGGAACGCCTTGTAACACGTCGCCTCATCGGTGATTCGAGTGCGGAACAGGATGCTCGCCGTGATCGCGAGGCCTCGGTTGGCAATGTAGTTCGGCAGGCGCATCTTCGGCGTGCTCTTGAGGAACCGCGAGCCGTAGACCACATCAGCCTTCCCGCTCGCTATCGGCTCGACCATCGCCGGGAAGTCCCGGGGGTCGTATTCCAGGTCGGCATCTTGAATAATGACTATGTCACCGGTGACATACCCCAGGGCAGTCCGAATCGCCATCCCCTTTCCCATATTGCGCTCGTGGAGAACGAGCTTGATGTCGGGCAACTGCTGGAGCAGTTCGCGGGTGCCGTCGGTCGAGCAGTCGTCAACGACGATGATCTCCTGGTCGAGCTTGACCTGCCTCACCCGAGCGATGGATTCCTCCATGGTGTCTACTTCGTTATATGCCGGAACTATGACCGAAAGCTTCAAAATCCCCCCAATGTGATCAAGGCCGGTATCTGCGCGGCTAATGGAATTGCCATCGCCACATACGGCGTCCAGCTATGTATACGCTTCGGCAGCAGCGATCCGACCCCCAAGACCCAAAACACCGACATCGGCAGGATAGCCGGGTAGAGATATCGCCCCTGGGCCTGGAAGAAGCTCAGGTTGAACTTGATGAACGCCAGCACGACCAGCACCATGACGAAGCCATAAAGCGCGAGAACCCGGCCGACCGGCGGTTTCCTGAGGTTTCTGAACCAGCCTACCTTCACCGCCAAAGTTGCCGCCGCCAGGCCCACATAGACCCAAAAGGGCATGAAGTTGTTCATGTGCCCGAAGACTCCCCAGAAGCTTGCGAACGTCCATAGGCCGACGAGCAGCCAGTACATAGGCCCCCAGTAACCATGCTGCCGCCAGTATTCCGGCGTAGCCGTGTGCTGGAACGCGTGCATGAACTGATTCATGGCAAGGAAGTCACCGTAGAGCATCTGATTCCGGACCAGCCACCATCCGCCGATGACGAGGCTTATCCCGAATATGCCGGCGACGTGCTTCAGCGATCTTCGCTGGACGAATATGAATGCCAGGATAGCAGCCGGGAACAGCAGAATGCAAGTGGTCTTCGTGAGTAGTCCGAGCCCGAGAATAATACCGAGGGCGATGCTGTTTCGCACGCTTGGCCGGCTGATCATCAGCAGCAAGGCCAATCCGAATATCAACTCGGCCAGGATGTCGTTGCTCACCATGCTGCTCAGCATGACGTGAGTCGGGAGCAATGCGACAAATCCCGCCGCGCCGAGCGCAGTCTGCTCGCCGAAATGCGTGTTGACTGCCCGATAGATCACCAGGATCGAGAGCGCCCCGAGGATCATCGAGAGAAACCGCACCGCATCTCGATTCACCAGATGGAACGGCATCCCAAGGACATAGTAGAGAGGCGGCTGGTGAGCTTCGTAGTTCGCCCGGTCGGATGCATCAAAAACGGGCAAGCGGTGTGTGGCCAGAAGCGTCTCCACATAATACCCATGAGGGCCTTCATCGGGGGGGCTGCCATAGGGCGCAAGATGCCAGTACACCCCCGCCAAAGCGAAATGCAGGCAAAGGATGGCGATCAGTATGGTTTTAGTCGGTAAGTTCATAGACGCTCACTGCGTTTGAGCCGGAGACTTCTCGCATAAGCCCATGGCCGACTGCATCCGTGATCAGTCTCTGATGGATGGTGTCCTCATTCGCAAACTTCCAGTTGATCAGGGCATATGTGTAACCGGCCTTTCGGAAGTAGGTCACCATCTCCGCGCCCGACTTGAAGCTCGACCACGGGATCATCTCGTGATGGCCGGGATTCGCCCACATATAGTCTCGATCCAGGTAGAAGCCCCTTGCATCGTCGAAGATCAAGACTCGGGTGTTCTCGGGAGTCGTGTCGTTGATGTAGGACTCGGCGTCATAGATGTCGAGCGTTCGGGAAAGATAGCTGCTTTGGGATTCCAGGCCGAGAGCCGCTCTTGCCCCTCCCCGTGACACCATGAAGCCGGTCAGCAGGCTGAGAAGCACGCACAGCCCGAGGAAGCCGTTTGCCGCATGACGCCCTATGCGCCACTTTGAATTCGCCCCATCCAGCCCGCAAGCCGCTATGACGCACAGGAATGGCACAATGGAAATGAGATATCTGGTCTGCTGCATGAGAATGAACCATGCGATCAGGAAAACGGCGGCGATGAGGCCTATCCCCGCAATACCTTTTCGCTTCACACCGGCGAGCACATACACCGGAATGAGCCCGAGCAATGCAGGGCCGATCAGGCTGAAGAGCTTCACTCTCTGGGGTTCGTCGAAGAAGCGAGCGCCGTTCATGGTCATGTTCCAGGGAACCATGATCAGCTTGTCCAGACCTCGTCCCATGCCGAATGCAAGCTGCGCCCCCCGGTACGTTGCCGCCGCGCCCTCGCTCCAGAACTTCCCGCCGAATATGCCGTAGAGAAACGGGTAGACCGGATTGCCGGTGTAGACCCAGCTCTTGATGTACCAGGGCGATCCGACCAGCACCGCGACCAGCGCCATCGCGAGGGCCGGCCTCAATCTCCTCGATGAGGCGATGATCCATAGACACATAACCACGATCGGGACTATCGCCAGGACCTTCGTCCCGAGGGCGAACCCGCCCATCAATCCGCAAAGTACCAGCCATGCCGGTTGCCGGGATTGCTGCCAGTTGAGGAGCGCATACAGGGCGAGGGTGAGGTACAGGGCCGTCGTGACATCGGCATAGGCGCTGCCCGCCTCCCACATGATCACCGGCACGCTCATGAACATCAGCGCCCCGATGCTCCCTATCCGCGGGCTGAGATGCCTCCTGGCGAGCGCATAGACCGCAACCGCCGTGCCGATGTACATCCAAAAGTGGAATAACTTAGACAAACTTATACTCCCGAACGCCAGCCCCACGGTATAGAGCATCTCGGTCAGGAACGGCAGGTTCGAATGGGAGTCGTAGGGTATGTAGAAGATCGCTTGCTTTGCCAGGTAGACCTTCGGAACGGCAAGGTGATAAGCGAGCCCGTCCCAATCGAGGGCCGATGGAGGCGCGAGGCTCGAGAGCAAGACGATCGCCCCCAGCGAGACCATCGAGAATGCGATCAATCCCTGAGCCGCGCCGAGCTTCGCCCTCGCGCGATCTCTCAGCGCCCCACCGATCTCTTTCGCCAAGCCGATTATCTCACCAAATGAGACTCCCGCGATCAGTATGAGTACCGCCGCCAGTACCCACCAGTAGAGCCGCCCCGCGAGGCCGATCGCCAGCACCAGGTATGCCAGCACCCCAAGACCGATTCCCATCCCGAAAATGGACTTCTCGACCGGCGAGTCGGTTTTGACCCCGAACAGCCTCAGGAGCTTCCTCCCAAAGCCGGCAGCAATCAGTATTATCAGAATGGAAATCAGCACTCCCGCCTTTTCCATTACTCCACTACTCCACCACTCCATTACTCCGTCAGATCTATCAGCCTTCCACTGACGAGGTTACCCCTGACGTCCACTCTCCCCAGAAACCGCCCCCAGGCTCCTGCTTGCACAATCGAGGTCTTGCCTACCACTACCGGTTTGTCAAGCACCGCATGGGTATGGCCCCCCACTATTATATCTATACCAGGCACCGACTGGGCTAGTTCCATATCGGCCTTCAATCCGATGTGCGTGAGGGCAATCAGCAAATCGGTTTTCGACTTCAATTCGGCAACGATCTTTGCGGCCGCTTGTATCGGATCCCCGAACCAGAATGGACTCACCTTGCTGACCATCATCCGCTTCGTGATCATCGGAACGGTGAGGCCGAAAACTCCGACCTTCATCCCAACCTTTAGAACCACGGTCGGCGCCACCAACTGACCAAGTTCGAGTTCACTGTGGAGGTTTGCGCACAGTATGGGGAATCTCGCCAGCTTGACCTTCGATTTCAGTCCCGGCCCGAGAAAGTGGAATTCCCGATTGCCCATCGCCATGGCGTGATAGCCTAGTTCGCTCATCCGGGTCAGTATCGGCTCGCCGCCGGGACGATAGTAGATGTTGCCGGAAGGGATCGCATCGCCGCCATCGAGGAGAAGGCAGTGTTCGGCAGTGGATTTCTCGCAGGCTATCCGCTCCGCAGCGCGGTCGGACAGCTTGCCATGAAAATCGTTTGTATGAAGGATAGTCAGGTCCGGCATTCGGTCTGCTCGAGGTGACGAATGTACTCCTCTACTGCCTTTGCCCACTTGCCCTGAGATTCCAGAATGAGCTCGATGATCTCGCGGACCGCCCCCTGCCCGCCGGGTTTCTCGGTAACATAATCCGCCTGCGCCTTGAGGTCCTTGGATGCATTCGCGACCGCCACCTTCCACCCGCATTCCTTGAAGGCGAGGAGATCTCCGACATCGTCCCCCACGAATGCCACTCTCTCCGGTCGAAGTCCCAGCTTGGCGATGATCTCCCTCAGCGCGACTCCCTTGTCCCGGCATCCGAGGCAGATATAGGTGACTCCAAGCTCCTCAACTCGCCGCTGAACTGCGTGTGACTGCCGCCCGCTGATGATGGCCGTCAACAAGCCCGCATGCTTCCCGATGGCAATCCCCTGCCCGTCGAGAATGTTGAACATCTTAAGCTCGTCGCCACTCTCGGAGTAGATTATCTCCCCGCCCGTGAGGACGCCGTCCACATCCATCGCCAGCAGACTAACCTCTTTGGCTTTGCCAGTCCCTTCACGCATCACGAATCACGCCTCACGGTTTCTCTCACTCATCACTCATCGCATTCCCCGTGCACCATGCACTATGCACTAAGCACTATGCACTAAGCACCATTCCCTTATACGATTCCCGCCCTGAACAGGTCTTTCATCATCAGCATCCCGACCGGCCGCCGATCGCCGTCCAGCACGGGGAGCTCCCCTATCTTGAAATCCTCCAGAATCTTCATGCCCTCGGTCGCGAAGGCTTCCGGCGAAATGGTCTTCGGCGTGCGTATCATTATCTCGTGCGCCTTCCTGGATAGACACCGCTCGTCCGCCAGGATGTGCCTGCGCACGTCCCCATCGGTGATAATGCCGGCCAGTCTGCCCTCGCTATCCGTTATTGCCGCCGCCCCCGCGCCCGCCTTCGTTATGGCGAAAAGCACATCCCTTACCAGGTCGTTCTCAAAGCAAGTCGCCATCCAGTCGTCCGTCCGCATCACGTCCGCCACGGTGAGGCTCAATCTCCTGCCCAGCGCCCCCGCCGGGTGGAAAACGGCGTAATCCTCTGCGGTGAACTTCCGTGCCTCCATCGCTCCCAGGGCCAGCGCGTCACCAAGGGCGAGCATGACGGTCGTGCTGGCGGTTGGGGCGAGGCCGAGTGGACAGGCTTCCTTCTCCACTGAGACATCCAATACCACATCGCTTGCCTTGCCGAGGGTCGAGTCAGGCCTGCCTATGAGGGAGATCAGCTTCGCGCCCATGCGCTTCAATACCGGCAGTATGGCGGATAGTTCGTCGGTTTCGCCGCTGTTCGAGAGGGCGATGACGATGTCATTCGAGGTAACCATTCCCAGGTCGCCGTGGACTCCCTCCGCGGGGTGAAGGAAAAGTGCAGGGCTTCCGGTACTGGCGAGCGTTCCGGCGATCTTCCGAGCGATCGCGCCGGACTTCCCCATCCCGGTAACGACCACCCGTCCCTTGCACTCGGTGATCAGTCGGACGGCCGAAGCAAAACTCTCGTCCAGGCGGTCCTTCAATGCCAGGATCGCCCCCGCCTCGATCTCCAGGACCTCCCTCGCCCTCTCCAGCATAGCTCCCTCCATGTGCTTTCTGAGGGGATTATAGCAGGATTGGCTCTCCGAAACAACTCAGAGTGCCTGTAAAGAAACCAGGAAGGCAAGAGGGGCATTGTAGCACCGGCAGTTGCTCAAATGCCGGGCAAGGGTCATGCTTAGGTTA
>DASRZD010000116.1:0-3189 GCA_035686805.1 Armatimonadota bacterium | reverse complement strand
TACGTCAAGACCGACCTGAACCAGTCCCAGTTGATGATAAACCCTCCGCTCGATATCCCCAAGGAGCGCAAGGGAGACATCAGGTACGTCCCGGGTGGACGCAACTACTACCAGGACGCTGCTCGCAAGGTGGAGATCATGCCTGTGAGTGCCAACATCAGGGTTGGCCTCGACAGGGAAGAGCGCAAGCAAAAGATCATCGAGCGGACGTTCATGGTGGATTTCTTCATGATGATGGCGCAGGCCGACAAGGAGATGACGGCCACTGAGATCAGGAGACGGCAGGAAGAGAAGGCCATCATGCTTGGCCCTCATATCACTGGACTCAACCAAGATGTGCTCGACCGGATCATCGATCGCCTCTTCCGTGACGCATGGGATGCGGGGCTGCTCCCTCCCCCGCCCAGAGTGCTCGCGGAGTCCGGCGGGCACATCGAGGTTGACTACATGGGGCCGCTCGCCCAGGCCCAGAGGGCGTACTTCAAGACCGAGCCGTACCGTCAGACTCTGGGGGACATCATGGGTATGGCGCAGATGAACCCTGGGATTCTCGACAACTTCAACTTCGACTACATAGCCCGTGAGATGGCGAAGGGCAACGGCACTCCCGAGGAGGCGCTCGTCGAGGAGAAGATCGTCCAGAAGATTCGCGCCGCCAGGGCGCAGCAGCAGGCGCAGGCAGCGGCGGCGGAGAAGATGAAGACCATGGGGCAGGCGGTGCCCGGGTTGAACCAGAAGGTCGAGGAAGGCAGCATCCTTGAAAGCATTGGACAGGCTACTTAACCGTGAAAACGCCCGTCTCAAAGAAACCATCCAGGTCTATCGCACAGTCTTCGGAACTGCGCCCGGGACCCAAGGTGAAGTTGGAAGGGTGGTTTTCGGGTGGCTGCTGGAACGCTGTGGCATGTTCATGCGTATTGAGACGGAAGAGCAGCGCGTGCTGCACAACTGGGGTATCGAGTTGCTAGATAACATGGGGCTTACGCAGGGGATGAACTACAAGGCGCTCGTTGAGTCGATCTTGAAGTTGGGTATCCCCGATGAAGCACTTGACGCGATTGAGCGTCAGAAGGAGTAGGGTGTGGCAGAAGGCGACCAGGTAGCATCTCTCGCTACTGGGGGAAACCCCGCAAGTTCCGAGGGTGTTACTCAGGACAATCAACAGAAGCCAGCCGAGGTGGTGCCGTGGGTGAAGGAACTGGAGGGTTTCGACGAACAGACGCGAAGCAAACTCTCTCGCTTCAAAACGAGCAAAGATGTTGCCAAATCGTATCTGGAGTTGGAGAAACGTCTCGGAGCTTCCGTGGTGATCCCCGGCAAAGATGCGACTCAGACCGAGAAGGATGAGTTCGCGAAAAGGCTCGGCCGTCCCGAGGCACCGGACGGATATGAGTTGGACCAGGTCTATCTTCCCGATGGGGTGACTCGTCAGGAGAACAGTGAAGAGGCTTTCAAAAGGATGGCCTACGAACTGGGGTTGACCAAGGACCAGGGCAAGAAGTTGTACAAGTACGCCACGACTCAGGCTTTCGAGGGCGTCGCTGCTCTTCGCAAGGCGCAGGACCAGAAGCGCATGGAAGCCGCCGCGGGTCTGAAAAAGGAGTGGGGTGCGGAGTACGATGGTAACTTGGCCAAGGTCCAGAAGATCAACAAACTCTTTGGGGATGATGACTGGGTCCAGTATTTGAATGAAGGCGCTGGTAACGAACCACGTCTCATCAAGGTTCTCGTGAAGATTGCCAAGCAGTTCAGCGAGGACACACTTGAGACGGGGAAGCTCCCATCGCGCACTCCTGAGAGGAGGGAGCCTGGGCTCCTTGATTACGGGAACTTGAGGCCCGAAATCAGTGGAGAAAACAGGTACCGCAAACTCACGAGCTAGGACCAGTATAGACCGGTAATCCCAGAAGGGCCCGGCGGTGCTGAGAATCCCCTTGCGCTATACCGGCGTTAAGGAGATTGAAGCATGGCTACTATACAGATGAACGACCTCGGCGTCGTGGAGATTGCCAAGCGAACGCTTAACGGCAATGTCATCACGGTGTCTGAGGTCCTGTCGCGCTACGACGAGTGGCTGCAGGACGCGCAGTGGGTGCCGTGCAATAACATCGGCTCCCACGTACACACGCGCCGTCTCTCGCTGCCTACTGGTTCATGGCGCAAAATGAACTACGGTACTGCGATCGAAGTGTCGCACACCAACCAGATCGTCGAGAACGTTGGCCGCCTGGAAGCGTGGAGCCAGATCGACGAGATGGTGGTGCAGTCCCTCATGGGCGACCGCCAGAAGTTCCTCTCGACCGAGGAACTGGCCTTCGTCATGGGCCTGGGGCAGACACTCTCGACCGCGTTCGTAGATGGCAACACGGCATCGACCCCCGAGAAGTTCGACGGCCTTCGCTATCGGACGGGAACGCTCGGCACCTATTGCGTCAGCTGCGGTGGCTCTGGTGGAGACACCACGAGCGCGTTCTTCATCCAGTGGGGACCGGATCGCTGCCACATGATCTACCAGCCCGATGTCGGCGGGGCGTCGGAAGGTTCTCCCGTCAAGATCAACCCCAAGGGGCTTGAGACCATCACTGACGTTGCAGGGTACCCGTTCTCTGGGTACCGCACGCAGTTCACGGTCACGGCGGGCTTCGCACAGCACGACGACAGGTGCCTCACACGGCTGACGAACATCGAGGACGATGTGACGGGCGCGGACCTGTTTGAGCCCGACCTCGCGGTTGGACTCCTGAACTCGATGCTGGAGCGCGGCCGGGGCGCGTATATGTACGTCCACCAGAAGGTCCTGAGCCAGCTCGACGTGATGGCCATGGACAAGGTGAACGTGCTCTACACCTCGGACAACCTCTGGGGCGAGCCTGTCACCTATTTCAACCGCCGGGTTCCCGTTCGGCAGCTTGATGCCATCGGGATCACCGAGACGGCTGTGGCGTAAGGAAGGAGGTAATACCATGCTCATGGATTACAACGCTCAGTTCTCTGATGCACAGACTGTTACCGCAACGGCGTCTGTTGCAGCCACAAACATCCTTGATACGGAGGTCGCCGATTCCAACGTTGGTAGCGGTACTCCCATCTGGGTAGTCTGCCGCGTCAGCACGGTTTTCAACGGTTCTGGTACCGTTCTCGTGACGTTGCAGGATTGTGCGACGAGCGGTGGGACGTATGTGTCGCGGC
>DASRZD010000115.1:0-2665 GCA_035686805.1 Armatimonadota bacterium | reverse complement strand
GTGAGGAACGGCATATGACCCGAGGAACTCACCCTCCAGGCTGAAGGCGTCCAGAACCTGGCGACCGGACTTCTTGCAGGCGAGCAGCGCCCAGAGCGCACCTGCCTCCCGATCAATCGCAATGTCTGCGATCAGGACGGCATCGTCAGGGTAATCCATGTCCTGACTCCACATCTGACAGCCGTCGGAATTCACCTTCCATATGCGATAAGGAGGCATGCCGTAGCAAAGATACACGTTGCCGTCAGGGTCAGAGTCCATGCTGACGATCCCCGGGGCGAGGCGAGAGGTATACCGAGCGGGCGCGGGAAGGGTCTCCGCCAGGAAACCGAACTCGTCATAGATGCCGATCCTCTCTTCTCCATCCACGCAGCACAGGGCGTAGAGACACTCGGGCCCACGGCAAATGGTCAGCAGCCCCTCTATCGGAAGTTCGCCGAGATACTCGCCCCGCGGCCCATACCTGACGACGATATCCCTCCAGGCATCCGACAGGCAAAACGACGAATCCGGAGCGACCGCGATACTCAAGCTCGATTCCCTTTCCTCAGGGCCTGTGGACTGAATCGTCTCCACTACGTCGAATTGATTGTCGGGGGTGATCTTGTAGACCCGGCCGTTCGAGCCGTCGCTGACGAAGAGATTGCCCGCGCCGTCAACGCCGGCATCGTCCAGGCTGGCATCGGGGACGTCGAACAGCATGGGAATGCTCAGGCGGCACACGGTGCGCATATCGTTCATCGCACGCTCACCGTCCTCGGGCGAACAGTCACTTGCACGACGACGTGGTTGGTCATGCCATTCCAGGCCTTCACGCCGATGTACTTTCCGCTGAGGTAGGTCTCATACCAGATCTCGACCGAGTAGTTCCCCGGCTCGGCCATATCCCACCTGCCGCCTCGTCCGGCGGCTGAGACTTCCACCGGGAACGTCGTACTCTGCCCGGGCTTCAGGGCAATGAAATCTTTTCTTGTATGCGGCGGCAAAAGCGTCGGCTGGCCGAAGAACTCTACCTCTCGGCCCGACCTGCGGACCACCATCTTGATGGGAAACTGGTTGCTGTCGAACTTCGCGGGCTGAGGGGTGAACCAGCCATTGAGGAGCAGGGTCTTGGAGGTCTTGTTGATCAGGGTCAGATTCAGGCTGAACCGATCTCCGGATTGGACGGCCAGGCTCATGGGACTGACGAGGAGGATCACTTCACCCGTAAGGCCGGTTCGTTCGCCCAGGCCCTCATATTCGTCAACGCGCCGGCCCTCCGAGTGAACCGCATTTCGGTGAGACAGCCAGTTACCAACCTTGATTCCGCCGATTCCGACCGCCACCACCAGGATGGCGATCACGATGTATATGAGCGGATTATGGGGCTTGGCGGCTCGTTCCATTACATGCCGAAGAGGTGCTTCTTCACCTTCAAGTAATAGAGATAGTTCTCATAAGAAACGTCGGGCGGGACGCGATGGTCAACGTGCGGGATGAAAGCTCCCGATTCGACGGTCTTGACCAGACGCTGGAGTTCCCCCTCGATCTCCTTTTTGCCCTTTGCAAGGGGGATCTTATTCACGCCGCCCGCGAGAAGAATTCTCTCCCCGTATTTTTGACGAAGCGCCACCGGATCAGTTCCACTGTTGACCTCCAGCGGGAACATGCAGTTGATGCCGCCGTCCAGCCAGCAGTCCACCAGCTCGTTTATATTGCCGTCGCAGTCGGTGAGCGCGATGTCAGCGCCGTACTTCTTCAGTACGTCGGTGATCCTCTTGTACCTGGGTGTGCACCATTGGCGGAAAAGCCTGGGGGAAATGATCGGACCGTGGTTGAAGCAAATGTCCTCCCAGCCCCAACCGAGGTCCACCCGGCCGACTTTCTGAAGAGAGTATTCCACTGTGGTGGTGATGAGCACCGTCACATATTCGATGATCTCCTCGATCAATTCAGGGTCGTCCATGCACATCATCGCCACGTTCTCAAAGCCCATCCAGTTGCGAATCCAGCCGAAGAGCGATCCAATGCTGATTGCCACGGGGAGCTGGTTCTCCTCCACCCTTGCCCGAATGCCTTCCCAATCGCGGTCATAGCGAGCGGGATCGGCGGGGTTGAGCCTGGGCTTGATCTCGTTTTCCCAGTCATCCCGGTTCTTGAGCGGAAACTCGATGTAGTGCGGAATCGTGGAGGTGCCGTCCTTGTAGACCATGGCCTTCACGCCGTCGCCGCCCCGGATGATTCGGTAGCGGTCCGTGTCCTCCAGGACGATGTGCTCGAAACCCGGCCGCCAGCCATGATCGGCGGGGATATGGAGCATGGGATCGAACCCGAAGAAGACATCCGCTTGCCAGTTATTGCTGACCTCTCTTGGCAGACCCTCGTCATGCCAGCGCGCGATCGTCTCGTCCCAGTAACCGAATTCGTGGTTCGGGACTCGGTCCACGCTCTGGAAGCGCATTGTTCGGAGATAACGCTCTCGATGGGTATAGCCGCTGTCCCTTGATGGGCCGTCGAGCAGGCCGTATTCTTTGAGCTTCTTGTCTTCCGCGCGAAGCTCCGGTATGCTTTTCTGATCCGCCATAAGTCTCCTCGTTTGCCGAATGTCGAGTGCAGTAAGGATACCTGACACAAGGAATCGGGGTCAAGTTCCGGGGGTGCCCTCTAGTGTCCAGTATGCCATGTC